>CBFHAF010000249.1:0-6888 GCA_965653435.1 uncultured Chitinophaga sp. | reverse complement strand
CCTCAGCCGCAGCTTCGTGCTGGGGCCGAACGCAGCCTGTACCGACTTCCGGAACCTCAGCAGCGGCGAGCAGCTATTGCGCGCCGTGAAACCCGAAGCGCGCATCACCCTCAACGGCAAAACCTTCAACATAGGCGGCCTCTACGGTCAGCCGCAGCAGGCCTATCTTTTGCCTGCCTGGCTGAAGGATATGAAAAACGATGCCGCCGATTTTCAATACGCATCCCACGCCGTGACGCCCATTCCGCCATACGTGCACTGGAAGCCGAAGCTGTGGGCGCTCAACAAACAGCAACCTTCCGGCAAAATGCTCACTTTCACCTACACCTCCGGCCAGCCTGAGCTGAAGGGCGTGCGCGTACTGGTGCACTACGAATTATACGACGGCATCCCGCTCCTGTGCAAATGGCTGAGCATCGAAAACGCCTCCGGCGCCGCATTGCAGGTGAACCAGGTGGTGAACGAAGTGCTGGCAACCGTGGAAGAAGAGTCCGCCGTGGTTGGAGAGGTAAACCAGATGGCGACGCCTCACAATATTTACGTGGAAAGCAATTATGCGTTCAACAACGCCATGAAAGCCAATCTCAGCGACCAGACGACGCACTGGAAGGCAGACAGCACTTACCGCTCGCAGGTGAATTACAATTACACAACACCCTGCCTGCTGGAAGTTTACCCTGTGCAAGGCGTGAACATCAGCATCGCGCCGGGCGGCAAATATTCTTCCATCCGTACTTACGAACTGTTGCTGGACAGCTACGACAGGGAGAGGAACGGTCTTGCCCAGCGCGCCATGTACCGCACCATAGCGCCATGGACAACGCAGAACCCGGTTTTCATGCATCTTGTGAGCTCGGATCCGGAACAGGTCAGATCCATCATCGATCAGTGCGCCGCCACAGGTTACGAAGGCGTGATACTCAGCTTTGGCAGCAAGCTGAACATGGAAGACACCAGCGCGGCCAATATCCGCAAATTTAAGGAGCTGGCGGATTATGCCCATGCGAAGAACGTGCTGCTGGGCGGTTATTCCCTGTTCAGCAGCCGGCGCATCAGCGATGAGGACGATGTGATAGACCCTAAGACCGGCAAGCCCGGCGGCGCTATGTTCGGCGGGCATGCGCCCTGCCTCGGCAGCAAATGGGGCATTGCTTACCTGCAGAAGATCAAATATTTCATCAGCCAGACCGGCTTTGATATTTTCGAGAACGACGGTCCCTATCCCGGCGACCTTTGCGCTTCCGCCACACATCCCGGCCACAAGGGGCTGGACGATTCGCAGTGGACGCAGATGGAGCAGCAAAAGAAATTTTACCGCGAGCTGAATGAAATGGGCGTATACATTAACGCACCGGACTGGTATTTCCTGGACGGCACGCATAAGATCGCAGTGGGTTACCGTGAAACGAATTTTTCGCTTCCGCGCGAGCAACAGGTGATACTCAACCGGCAGAATATCTACGACGGCACCTGGGAAAAAACGCCTTCCATGGGCTGGGGTTTTGTACCGCTTACGCAATATCATGGCGGTGGCGCAGACGCAACGCTGGAGCCGCTGAAAGACCACCTGCATGCTTATGAGAACCTCATGATGCAGTACTACGGCGCGGGCGTACAGGCATGTTACCGCGGCCCCCGACTATACGACGCCGATGTTACCAAGGCCCTCGTGCAAAAGGTGGTCGGCTGGTACAAAAAATACCGGGACATTCTCAACGCGGACATCATTCATCTCCGCCGCGCTGACGGCCGCGACTGGGACGGCATCCTGCATGCCGACCCGAAAGGGAAATACAAAGGCCTGGCAATGCTCTACAACCCGCTTACCACGCCCCTTACCCGGGAAGTGGCGCTGCCGCTGTATTACACCGGGCTGGATAAACAAGCTTCCATCCGCGAAAAAGAAGGAGCGCCCAAAAAATATACGCTCAACCGGCAGTATGAAGCGCTCGTGAAAGTGACCATTCCGGCACAGGGATATACCTGGCTGGTTATCGAATAAGAAAAACCGTGTTATAACAAATAATACAAGGGGGGACCGTTATGCGTGTTCCCCCTGCGCATTTTACGATTCAAAAAACAACAACCACGGTCAAAATCCTACCAGCGTCAACAGGTGTTTACCATTAACTTGAGGAGGTTAAAACTTATATGATGAAACGAAACAGCCTTTTGCTGCTGCTCTGCATGCTTCTTACCCTCAACGTATTTTCACAGGGCAAAAAATTGTTCCCGGAAACGCCGGAGCAAAAAGAGAAACGCCTCGCATGGTGGACGAACGACCGCTTCGGGATGTTCATCCATTGGGGCCTCTACGCCCTTCCCGCCCGCCACGAATGGGTAAAGAACAGGGAGCAGCTGACCGATTCCGCGTACCAGAAATATTTTGAGTACTTCAACCCCGACCTTTACGACCCGAAGGATTGGGCCAGGCAGGCGAAAGCCGCCGGCATGAAATATGCCGTTATCACCACCAAACACCACGAAGGCTTCTGCCTCTTCGATTCCAAATTCACAGACTACAAAGCCACCAACACCCCCATCAAAAAAGACCTGATCAAAGAATGGGTGGACGCTTTCCGCGCCGAAGGGATTAGGATCGGGTTCTATTATTCACTCATAGACTGGCATCATCCCGACTTCACGATAGACGGGACGCACCCCCAGCGTGTTAAAACCGACGAGGAATATGCAGCGCTGAACAAAGGCAAGGACATGGCCAGGTACCGCACTTATCTCAGCAACCAGGTGAAGGAGCTGCTTACCAATTACGGGAAAATAGACATCCTCTGGCTGGACTTTTCCTATCCCGGCAAGCACGGCAAAGGCCATGAGGATTGGGGTTCCGAATCACTCATCACAATGGTGCGCAAGCTGCAGCCCGGCATCATCGTGAACGACCGCCTGGATCTGAAAGAATATGAAGACGGCGGCGACTTCGTGACGCCGGAACAATATAAAGTAGCTTCCTGGCCCACTGAGAACGGCAAACGTGTGCCCTGGGAAACCTGCCAGACCTTCTCCGGCTCATGGGGCTATTACCGCGACGAAACCTCCTGGAAAGATGTGAAACAGCTGCTCGTGCTGCTGATCGAATCCGTGAGCAAAGGCGGCAACGTGCTGCTGAACGTAGGCCCCACCGCGCGCGGCAAGTTCGACGCACGTGCGCAGAGCGCGCTGAAAGGAATGGGCGAATGGATGGAATTCAACAACCGCGCTATATACGGCTGCACACAGGCGCCGGATCAATACGCCCGTCCCGACCATTCGCTGCTTACGTATAATCCCACCACCAAAAGATTATACGTGCACCTGCTGGATTATCCCCTGCAGAACTTCACCCTGCCCGGCTACAAAGGCAAGGTCAAATACGCGCAGTTCCTGCACGACGGCTCCGAGATCCGCTTCAGCGCTCCTTCGGGCCATGGATACCGTGCCAACGGCCTGGGCAGCAACGACCTGAACCTGAGCCTGCCCGTAATCAAACCCGGTGTGGAAATACCGGTGATAGAACTTATGCTGGCAGATTAATAAATTTGTATTTTGTGAGACGGGCTGTCTCAAAAGTAAACGGGGCTTGGCCACCTTTGCTTTTGAGGCAGCCTTTTTGTTTAAACGGTAATTATGATAAAACAAATCCTGGCCTTCTGCCTGCTGGCGGTTACCTGCCTGGCCATCTGCAGCTTCATTCCTCCCAGGGCGCCCAAGCCCAACGTGGTGATCATTTTCATGGACGATATGGGCTATGGCGACCCCGCCTGTTTCGGCGGCGGCCCTTACCAGACGCCCAACCTGGACCGGATGGCGGCCCAGGGCATGCGGTTCACCAACTTCTACGCCGCGCAGGCTGTATGTTCCGCTTCCCGGGCGGGTTTGCTGACGGGCTGTTATCCCAACCGCATCGGCATCGCAGGTGCGTTGAGCCCCAACTCCAAAATTGCCCTGAGCAACGAAGAAGAAACGATTGCGGAGATACTTAAAGACCAGGGTTACGTAACCGGCATGGCCGGCAAATGGCACCTTGGCGCCAAACCGCCTTTCCTGCCCCAGCAGAATGGTTTTGATACATATCTCGGCCTGCCTTATTCCAACGATATGTGGCCCGTGCATTACGACGGGAAACCTTATGCGGATACTTCCGCCAACAACCGGAAAAGCTATCCGCCGCTGCCGCTGATAGAGGGCAGTGAAACGAAACGGATCATCAGCACGCTGGAAGACCAGGCGGAACTGACTTCGCTTTATACCGAAAAGGCCTGCAGCTTTATCCGCGGGAATAAGAACAAACCATTCTTTTTATACCTGGCGCACAGCATGCCGCATGTGCCCATCGCCGTATCCAAAAAATACAGGGGAGCAAGCGGAGCCGGCCTTTACGGCGACCTGATGCAGGAGCTGGATGCTTCCATCGGGCAAGTGATGAGAACGCTGGAAGAGAATGGCCTGAGCAAAAACACGCTCGTGATATTCACCAGTGATAACGGCCCCTGGCTGAACTACGGCAACCACGCCGGCAGCACCAGCGGGCTGCGAGAAGGCAAAGGCACCAGCTACGAAGGCGGCCAGCGCGTGCCCTGCATTATGCAATGGCCCGGGCATATTCCCGCGGGAACGGTTACCAATAAAGTGGCCTCCGCCATAGACGTGCTGCCGACCGTAGCGGTTATCTGCGGCGCGAAAATGCCTAAAAAGAAGATCGACGGCATCAACATCCTGCCCTTGCTGAATGGTGAAAAGAATGCCAATCCCCGCGATCATTTCGTGTATTACTACGGTCCCAACCAGCTGGAAGCGGTCCGCAAAGGGCATTACAAACTGGTGTTCCCCCACAAGGCCCGCACTTACAAGCTGAACCTGCCCGGCTACGACGGTTTCCCCGGCGCGCAGCCCAATATAGATGCGCCGCTCGCATTGTACGACCTGAGCAGCGACCCCGGTGAAACGCTGGATGTGCAAACGAAGTTCCCTGAAGTGGTGAAAGACCTGCAGGCGCTCGCGGACACCTACCGCAAAACACTCGGCGATGCTTTGACCAACGTGAACGGAACGGAGAACCGGGAACCGGGGAGAGTGATGAATTGAGTTATCGCTCTAACTGCATTATCTGTGTTTGCCGGACATATGATCCGGTTTGCAATGCGTAATAATTCCTTCAGGGATACACATTACGTGTTCAATACCTGATCGTGCCGCTGGCGGCGGGCCTTGCCCTCTGTAAGAAAAACGCGCCGGCAGGGACTTAACAATTCCATAATATTAGAAGTTTTCCTTTGCAGGATGAAGCCTTTCGCCCTCATCTTCTTCCTGCTGCCCGTGATGCGCCTTGCCGCGCAATCGGATGCTCCCATGGTGATATCCCGCTCCGGCGCTCCCGCTACCGTAGCCGATGCGGCATTCCTGGCACTGAAAGATTCGCTGGACCGTGCGCTGGAACGGAACGACGGGCTCGCCGCCGCGCGCCTGCTGAGCCGGATGGCCGATCAATGTTACCACCTCGGGTATTACCCCCAGGCGCTCGATTACCACCTGCAGGCCGGTAAGCTCTACCGCCAGGAAAAACAATGGCAGCTGCTGGCCGAAAACCTGAACGACATCGGCACATTATATTATTACAACCGCCAGCCCCGGCTGGCCCGCCGCCAATACGACGAAGCCCTGGACCTTTACCGCCAGGCAGGAGACAATAACGGCATGGCCCAAACCAATGGAAGGATAGGCCACCTCTACGAAAAACAGCAGCACTACGACAGCGCCTCCTTTTACCAGCATAAAGCCCTGGAACTTTTCCGCCAGACAGACAACCAGACCGGCATTGCCAAAATATACGAGAATCTCGGCAGTATCCACGAAGACCTTGCGCAATACGACACTGCATACCGCTACTTCAAACAGGCGCTGGACCTGAACCTCCGGAACGGCGACCTCCCCGCCACCATCGAGATCTACAACAACCTGGGCGACATCCTCCGCAAAACGGGCCGGTACCAGGAAAGTCTTGCCTACAGCCGCGACGCGCTGAACCTGGCGCTGGAGACCAAAGAAGAATACCAGCTCAGCAGCGCCTACCGCGATATTGCAAAAGCCTATAACCTCCTCGGCCGCAACGACAGCGCTTTTTATTACCTCGAACTGAGCCGGGAGAATCTGCTCACCATCTATTCCCGCGAAAGCAGCAAACAGCTCTCCATCCTGCAAACCATGTACGACACCGGCAAGAAGGACCTGGAGATCGTGAACCTCAAGAACGCCCGTAAAACCGCCATTGCCCTGGTGATAGGAGCCCTGCTGCTGGCCGCGCTGGGTATGCTCATCATCAGCCGCCAGCGGCTTAAGATCAGGAATACGGCCCTGCTGCGCATGCAGGAGCAGCAGCAGTTCCGCACCCGCACCGAATTGCTGCAGATGCAGGAGCAGAACCTCAAACAGGAGCTGGAAGTGCGCTCCAAAGTGCTGGGCACCCATACCCTCCATATTATCCAGAAGAACCAGCTGCTCGAAGACATCCAGCAACGGCTGGAAGAAATGGTGAAGGACGACCGCCGCGACCAGAAAAAACAGCTCAAACAATTACAACAGCTTATCCACCAGAATTTTAACCACGACCAGCACTGGGATGAATTCCGCAGCATCTTCGAACAGATCCATCAATCCTTCTTCGATAAACTGAAACAGTACTGCGCCACCCTCACCGCGAACGACCTCCGGCTGGTGGCCCTGCTGAAAATGAACCTCAGCTCCAACGACATCGCGATCCTGCTGGGAATTTCGCAGGACAGCCTGCGCGTGGTGCGCTACCGCCTGCGTAAAAAGCTGAACCTGCGGCAAGGGGAAAGCCTCAGCATTTTTATTCAGTCGCTGTGAGTAATGTGCCCTTAATGTTACGGTAAT
>CBFHAF010000248.1:0-6929 GCA_965653435.1 uncultured Chitinophaga sp. | reverse complement strand
ATAGACGTGGAGAAAGCGCCCGTAGAGCTGGTGCTCAACGAAGTGCTGAAGAACCGCTCGCTGTCTTACTCCATCGAGAACCGCACCATTACCGTGATGCGGAGGGTGGAACTGCCCGCACCTGCGCCTGCCGTGGCAGACAGCTCGCTGACCGTCAGGGGGAAAGTCGCGGATAAAAAAGGCTCGGGCCTTCCGGGGGTCAGCATCCTCGAAAAAGGCACGTCTAACGGCACCGTGACCAACGAAGACGGCGAATTCTCCCTGAAGGTGAAAAGCCCTTCCGCGCTGCTCATCCTCAAATACATCGGGTATGAGACCATAGAATCGCCGGTGCAGCAAACCGCCATGAGCATCACGCTCAACGAATCCGAATCGGACCTCGGAGAAGTGGTCGTGGTGGGTTACGGCACGCAGAAAAAAGTGGACCTCACCGGTTCAGTTGCCACGGTGAACAGCAAAGAGATCGAGAACCGCTCGGTGACCAATGTATCGTCTTCCCTTGCAGGGCTTGCCCCCGGCGTAGCCGTACGCCAAAGCTCCGGCCGCCCAGGCAGCGACGGCGCCAGCATCCGCATCCGCGGCACCGGCACGCTGAACAACAACGACGCGCTGGTGCTGATAGACGGCATCATCGGCAGCATGGACGCGGTGAACCCCAACGACGTGGAAAGCATTTCCATCCTCAAAGACGCCGCTTCCGCATCCATCTACGGCTCGCTGGCCGCCAACGGGGTTATCCTCATCACCACAAAAAAAGGCAGATCAGGGAAACCCCAGCTGAACTATACTTCCGTATTGTCCATCACCCAGCCCACGAATATGCCCACTTTCGTATCCGACTATGTGCGGCATATGAACCTTTACAACGAAGCCGCCAGGAACCTCGGGCAGTCGCCCGTATATTCCCAGGCCAGCATCGACCTGTGGACGGAAGCGAACAAAAATCCCAATGCGCTGAACGGGCACGGCATACCCAATTATGTGGCTTACCCGAATACAGACTGGGGCAGCGAGATATTCGAGAAGAACATCGTGCAGAACCATAACCTGTCTGTAATGGGCGGCAGCGAATACGTGAACTACAACGTGTCCGCGCGCATCCTCAACAACCCCGGCCTGATGCACAACACCGGCCTCAAGCGGTACGAGCTGCGCGCCAACCTGGAAGTGAAAGTGACCGATTTCCTCACCCTCGGCACGCAGACCTTCGGCTCCCAGCAGGACCGTCAGAAAGGGAATACGGACAATACCTTCAACTTCCTCCGCCAAACTACGCCCGGCCTGTATCCCTTGTACGAAGGGCGTTTCGGGGCACCTTCATCGCCCGATGAATCCGCCGGCCTGAACAACCTGCTGGTACACCTGTACGGCAACGGCGGCAATGAACAGACCTCGCGCTTCAACTCCACCGTATACGCAAAGCTCAACATCTGGAAAGGCCTGCAGCTGGAAAGCAAGATCAATTACCAGATGAACCAGTTCGACGGCACCAGCTTCAGCATTCCGCTGGACCGCTGGGATTTCGCGAAGAACATCATCATCGTTCCCGCCGGCCTGCCCAACACGCTCGGCACCACTTTCGATTATTCGAAGAACAACAAGCTCACCTTCGACAATGTGCTGCGCTACAGCACCGTGATCGATAAGATACACAGCATAGGGGCTTTGGTAGGTTATAATCAGTATGCCTATCATTACAAGGACGTGAACGCGCAAAAAAGAGGGCTGATAGATGCCTCAGTGACCACGCTCAGCTCCGCCACCGAAATGGTATCCACCACCGGCGGCGGGTACGACTATGCCTACCGTTCCTACTTCGGCCGTGTGAACTACGGCTATAAAGAAAAATACCTGCTGGAAGCAAACCTGCGCTACGACGGCGTTTCCCGCTTCGCGGAAGACAACCGCTGGGGTACCTTCCCCTCTTTCTCCGCAGGCTGGCGCCTTTCCGAAGAACCTTTCCTGAAAGGGCTGGCCAATGTTTTCCAGAACTTAAAGCTCCGCGCTTCCTGGGGTAAGCTGGGCAACAGCAACATCGGCAACTACGATTACCTGGCCACTTACGGCGGCGTGAACTACGCCTTCAACAACTCACCCATCATCGGCCTGGCGCAGAGCAAATATGCCAACGCGGCGCTGAGCTGGGAAGAGACGACGCAAACCGACGTGGGGCTGGATTTCAGCATGATGCATAACCGCCTCTCCGTTGAAATGGATTATTACAGCCGGTATACAGACGGCATCCTTACCGTACCGCCCATCTACCTTACCGCGGGCACACAGGCCGGCCCCACCCGCAACACGGCCGCCGTGCTGAACCGCGGCATAGAGCTGGCGCTCAACTGGCGGGACAACAAAGGAGATTTCAATTACTCCGTTGGCGCCAACTTCGCCTACAACTACAACGTGGTGGATAAATACAAAGGCGCACTGAAAGAAGGCTGGAGCAAGAACGGCGCCGGGAATAACGTGTACACCAGCAATATCGGCGACGTATCGTCCGGCGGGCTGGAGCGCATCGTGGAAGGTTACGGCATCAATTCCTACTACCTCCGTGACCTTTACGCAGGCAACGGTTCCTATTTTAATGCAGACGGCAGCGTGAACGTGAACGGCGGCCCCAAAACAGGGATGATCCGCACACCGGAAGACCTGGCCTGGGTGAATGCCATGAAGGCCGCCGGTTACAGCTTTTCACCGGTGAACACCGTAGGCAAGGCGCAGCTGTATTACGGCGATTTCATTTTCGCCGACAGGAACGGCGACGGCGTTTACGGCAATGCATTCGACCAGTACCTGACCAACACCCGCACCGAGCCGAAATTCATTTTCGGCCTTAATCTCTCCGCAGCATACAAAGGCTTCGACCTGTCCATGATCTGGGCCGGCATGGCGGGCATGCAGTATTACTGGAACGGGGAGGGGTACAACAACTCCATCCTCCGCAACGGCAACGCCGCGGGCACGCGCATGGCGGACGATCATTATTATTACAACCCGGACAATGCCGCCGACCCCGCGAACAACATCAACGGCACTTTCCCGCGGCTGAAGCTGAACAGCGACGCCATCAACAACACGGCGAACGCATTCTGGATGGACGATGCAGCTTGGGTAAGGCTGAAGAACGCGCAGATCGGGTATACATTCCCCCGGCACTGGACGGACCGCCTGAAGATCACAAAAGCGCGCCTCTACTTCACCGGCGAAAACCTGCTCACCTTCACAGCCTTCCCCGGCCTGGACCCCGAGGTAGGGCCGAACGTAGGTTATCCTACCATGCAGCAGTTTGCCCTGGGCTTAAACGTTAACTTCTAATCCGGAGACGATCATGAACAAACAACCAAACAAAAGATATATACGGCAATTATTCCTGGCGCTGGCCATTTTGGGCGGCGCGGCTTTCACCGGCTGCAAAAGCAACCTGCTGGACACAGTGCCTCCCGGCAACATTGCCTCTTCCACTATGTGGACCACGGACAACCTGACCGACCTTGGCGTGGCAGGCGTTTACAACGCCCTGCGGCTGGGCATCGCCACCGGCGGCGCTACCGGCCGTGAGCTTTACATGTACGACCGTTTTGTGACCAGCATCGGCCGCGACGGCGACGCATTGCTGCAAGGCACCGCCACCACGGGCAACGGCATGTTCTCCAACGTATGGAAAGAACTGTATGAAGGCATTCACCGCGCCAACGACGCCATCGTGAATATTCCCGCCAAATCCCCTTCGCCCGCCGATAAAAAGGCGCGTTACATCGCGGAGATGAAATTCATGCGCGCCTATTATTACATGCGCCTGAACCAGCTCTGGAAAGGCGTGCCCATTTACCTTGAGCCGCTGCCGGTAGACCAGATGAACCGCGGCCGCTCCACTGAGCAGGAAGTGTGGGACCAGGTGGTGCGCGACCTGACGGAGGCCATCGCCGAACCGGCATTGCCGCTGAAGTACGCCAAAGGCAACGCCGCCACCGGCCATGCAACGAAAGGCGCTGCCTATGCGCTACGCGGGAAAGCGTACATGTACCAGCAGAAATGGGCGCTTGCCGCGGCCGACTTCCAGAAAGTACGCGAAGCGGGTTACGCGCTTTTCGGCAATTATTACGACCTGTTCCGCCCCGCCAACGAGCAGTGCGACGAAATGATCTTTTCCATACAGCATACCAACCTGGCGGGCTTTGGCTCCACCACGCAGTTCTATGCCGGCACCCGTTCTTCCTTCGGTTCCTGCTGGAATTCCTACATGGTGCATCCTGACCTGGTGGATATGTATGAAAACCAGGACGGCAGCCCCTTTAACTGGGATGCGGTAATACCCGGCTTCAGCGCCATGCCCGCCAAGCAGCGCGAGGTGTTCTTCTTCCGCAACAACCTTACCGCCGCGGAGATCACCGCCGCAAAGAACAGGGGCGTGAATATGGACGCGTACCTGCCGGACGGCAACGAACAGCGCATCAAACAAGTGTATGAAGGCCGCGACCCGCGCCTGGCCGCTAATGTGATCACGCCATATGCCACTTACCTGGGCCGCCCGATAGAAGGAGCGGACCGTGTGTTCACCTACCGCTGGCCGCATCGCAATGAGAACCTGCCCACGCTGGACCTCACGACAGATACCCGCACATTCTTCTACTACCTGCACCGCAAGTTCGTTTACCTCGGCAGCACCGAACTGCCTGACCGTGTAACCGGCCCTACGGACTTCCCGCTGATCCGCTTTGCGGACGTGCTGCTAATGTGGGCGGAAGCGCTGAACGAACAGGGTAAAACAGACGAGGCCATTCCATTGGTGAACGAAGTAAGAGCGAGAGCCGGCGTAGGCCTGCTGAATTCCTCACCTGCAACGGCCGTTACCGGGCAGGACGATATGCGGCGCCGCATCCGCCACGAACGCAGGGTGGAATTCCCGAACGAAGGCATCAGCTTCTTCGACGAAATGCGCTGGAAAACATGGAAAGAAACCGTATTCTACCCGGGCAACGGGGTAAAAGAGATCTGGGGCAACGTGAATATCCCTTACCTCTGGACGGGAGACTACCTCTACAACTGGGCCATACCGGAACAGGAGGTGCAGATGAACATCAACCTGCAGCAAAACCCGGACTGGGTGAATTAAACCGCCCACGTCCCGCCATTGATATTGATCACCCAAAACACACACGTTATGAAAAGAAAACCACTATTGTTTTTGCTGGCAGCAGCCAGTGTAACCGGTTCCTGCCGCCAGCAGGAATCCATGAAGCCATCGGAAAAGGCGCCGGGCACGGTCAGCACGGCGCCGGTTGCCACTTCGGCGCTCCCGGCTGCATTGCTGGGCGATTATGAGCTGACATGGGAAGACAACTTTGACGGCCCCGCGCTGGATACGGCCAAATGGCGTTACAGGGCGGAGAACACCGTGCGGGGGCATGCCACCATCCTGCGGTCGAACGTGACCATGAGCGATTCCGGTTTTGTAAGGCTGGCCGCCCGCAGGAACGGCGACAGTTTTTCCGCCAGCCAGCTGGCCACGCACCAGACCTACCTGCAGAAGTACGGGTATTTTGAGGCGCGCTGCAGGGTGAACGGAACGATGGGGCCTCACAGCGCATTCTGGTTGCAGTCCCCGACCATGGGGAACACGCTGGTTCCGGCTGTAGACGGTGTGGAAATAGACGTTTTTGAATATCACCTGGCGGAAGGCCCGGATATTATCCGGCATAACCTCCATTGGGACGGGTATGGAGCAAATCATAAAAGCACGGGTGCAAAGGAGACCATTGCGGGAACCGGCCAGGGCTTTCACACGTTCGGCGTGGAGTGGACGCCTGCGAAGTATACTTTTTACGTGGACGGAATTGCCAGGTGGAGCACAACAAGCGCCATTTCCCGCAGGAGCGAATTCATGCTGCTGAGCATGGAGATAACCGGCTTTGGCGGCAACCGTTTTGCAGGCACATATCCCGATTTCCTGGATGTGGATTATGTAAAGGCATACCAGCTGAACAAGGCGGCTGTTTACCAGCATTGCACCTATGGCGGATGGTTTAAAAGGCTGGGACCGGGGAATTATACATTAAGCCAGCTCACAGCGCTGGGCATCGCGAACGACAACATCTCCTCCATTTCAGTGCCGCCGGGATACAGCGTGACCTTGTACGAGCACGACAATTTCCTGGGCAACAGCAGGACGGTGACGGGCGATACGGATTGCCTGGACAGCACCATGAACGATAAGACCAGCTCGATAAAGGTGGTTAAATTATAGGCTGACGCCGGATCTGACGCCCGTAACGGGTGAACTGATTTGTACAGTTATTTGTGAAATAAGGGCTGGCCTTTTGGTCAGCCCTTTATTTTTAACAACGCTTATCCTTTCAGTTTTTTGATCGCCGCCATGGCTTCCTCCACGTGCTGCGTGGCCTGCGTCATGGAATTGAATTGGTGCACCACTTTGCCTTTGCTGTCCAGCACATAGGTTACACGGCCGGGCATCATCATCGTTTTGGGCACGCCGAACAGCTTGCGCACTTCGCCTTTGGTATCGCTCAGCAGGGTGAAGGGCAGCTTGTATTTCTCGGCGAACTTCTTGTGGGAAGCCACATCGTCGGAGCTGATGCCCACTACCTGCACACCCGCGTCCTGGAACCCGGAGAAGGAATCCCTGAAAGAACAGGCTTCTTTGGTGCAGCCGGGCGTATCGTCTTTCGGATAAAAATATATCACCACGGGGCCTTTTGCCAGTGCGTCGGACAATTTGAAGGTCTGGCCGTTCTGGTCCTGCAGCGAGAAATCCGGCACAGTGGCGCCGGTGGCGATCTGTGATTTTGCGTCGGAGAAGAGGCCGAAAAGCCCCAGTGTAATAAGCATGGTTCGAAGGAATTTCATGATCACAATGATTATATGCTCAAATTTACATTAATCCTTATTTTTGGCCTTTATTAAATACC
>CBFHAF010000247.1:0-6933 GCA_965653435.1 uncultured Chitinophaga sp. | reverse complement strand
TCGTCGTCGATTATTAATATCAAATCTCCCATGGCGTTGGGTTTTAGCATGTTTCCGGGGTTGCTGATATCACGGGAAGTTAGGTTGGAAGGTCCAAATGTATTTTTTCCTGGATTCATCGCTCAATATCCGGTTTGGTAAATATATAATGCCGTTAAAACTACTTCTAACTATAAATACACTTGCAAACTCTCTGCCGGGCTATTTAGCTGTTTAAACAGCTGTTTTTGGGGAAGAATTTCCACAACCCCGCTTCCTGCTGTTTCCCCAATTTGCGATAAAATACAAACAAAATCCACGTTAACTGCGCGCCTGGCACGGTGGTATGCAAATTGCACCTTCTCAGGTAAACACTATCGTATGAATTCACTGCAATTGAAAGGAGCCTGGAACGAGATCAAAGGAAAGCTGAAACAAAAATATGCTGACCTTACGGACGATGATCTCATCTACACCGAGGGTAAGGAAGATGAACTCTACGGTAAGCTCCAGTCGAAATTAGGCAAGTCCAAAGAAGAGGTTGAAAAGCTAATCAACGAGCTATAACCGTTTTCGGTTATACTTTTATCATAGCTGTTGTTTTAGTTATTGGCTGCTTTATATGGTTATAAAATGTTGAGCAGCATTACAACAGGTATCCAAAACCAGGATAACTACTGTTCAATGCACAAGCAAAACATATTTACAACCTGAAAGCTTGCCAGGCTGTCCCGCACCATAGGGTGTGGGACAGTTTTTAGGATATGTCCGTTCTTTGTTGCCCGGTGCGCTCCATGGTTGATTTAGCCCCAACCTTTTTTTGTATAGATTGATCCTCCGTTTTTATCCATCCTGCAAAGTGCGATGCCCCGAAACAACGATTTTTTGCTCAAAAAAAGAGAGTCCCGGTAAACTTACCGGGACTCTCTTTTTTTACCTGTTCACTGCTTCTACATCCCGCATATGCCGGATGTTGTCGTGCGAGGCTTTCAGTTTATTCTGCTGCTGCCGGATGATAGCGCGGAGATCTTCCGGCAGGTAGCTCTGCTCCATCGCCTGGCGGTATGATTTCTGGGCAGCGTCTTCCCCGTATTCGCAGGAAGCCAGTATAGCGTGGCGGTCGGAGCCCCCGAAAGACACTTTAACGTCCATCCAGGTACGGTAGATCTTCCCCGCAAGCGTGGTATCCCTTTCCCTGTCTTCGCCCATATTACGCAGATACCTGTTCAGTTCTGCCGTAAAATGCCTGCTGTCTGCGATCATGGTGTCAAAAAGTTCTTTCAGGTCCGTTTCGTCTGTTTGTTTCGCAGCTTTCTGGTAACCTTCAATACGGTCATTGTTGATCTTGACCAGGTCTTCCACCACCGCGGCGATTTTCTGATGATTTTCCATGATGGTTAATTTTTTAAGTGATATAGATATACCTATCTGCTCCAAAAAAGAAGCCATGCGGATACCGCTGTGCTGAGGCCTTCCGATGACCCGTTATTGCCACTGATGGGGGAAGCGCTTCCACATAACGGGTGGCTGAAATCCGCTACAGCATTAATAAGCAGGGTTTTTACGATTGGCATAATATTTTAACTGGTTATTATGAACTAAACATCATATGCCATGAGTAATTTTCTTTATCTGTTCGCGGTGATCCTTTTTATAGGATGGTTACTCGGATTCTTTGTTTACTCCGCAGGCGGGCTTATCCACGCATTACTCGTACTGGCGATCATTGCCATACTGATCAACATTATCCGCGGCCGGGCCGTTTAAAAATCCAAGGGTAAAAATTCGATCCATAAGGAACGGGGAAAGGGAAACCTGCAAGGACTCCTTTTCCCCGTTTTGTTTGTAAATTCCGCCTATGAATACATTGTTACTCCCTTTCCTCCTCTTTTTTGCCCAGCGGCCGCTGCCGCCCGTGCTTATCACAGACCAGGCGCAGCACCGCATCATCATGGCAGACGTAACTTCCGGTTCTGTTTTCTGGGAATGGAAGCCGGACATGCCGGATGAAACCCAACAGAAATGGTTCAGTAATCCCAGTGATGTGAAAATGGTGCTGAAGAACCGGTTTGTGCTCATGTGCGCTTCCGGCGGCGGAGTGGCCCTTATCAGGCTGCAGGACGGCAAGACGGTATTTTATGATTACGCGGGCGGCAACACTCATTCCGCGGACCTTTTGCCCGACCTCAATATTGTGACGGCTTCCAGCACGGGGAATTACCTTTGCGTTTTCAGGGCCGATACCATGGGAGGTTACCAGCCCGGCAGGCTAAAACAGAAGATCCACCTCGCGGATGCGCATAATGCCGTATGGTACCTCGGGCGGCTGTGGTCCGCCGGACGCAGTAAGCTGTATGCTTTCCGGTACAACGGCAACCGCGAAGAACCCGCATTGCATAAAGAAGATTCCATCAGGATACCCGGCAAAAACGCGCACGACATGATCGTGGCGCCCGGCACGCAGGGGCTCTGGCTGAGCATGGAAGATACTTTGCTGGAATTTCACGTAGCCGGTAAAACATTCTCCCCCGTCAAAAGCGTGTTCCGGCACAACGTGAAAAGCGTTTCCCCCGGCCACGGCACGCCCGCGCTGGTTACCGTGCCGAAAGAACAATGGTGGACGGATGAGATATTCAATACGGAAGGGAAAAGCATGCTCAGGAAAGAGGGGCTGAAGATCTACAAAGCCCGCTGGGCCACTTCCGTGAGCTCTGCGGTGCATACCATCAGCCCCGACGGATCGAAACCTAAACCTATTCTGAAAAGATCTTCCCGTTAATTCCTGGGCAATACGATCGTGAAGATCGTTCCTTCGCCTGGCGCGCTTTCCACGCTGATAGTGCCTTTGTGGTTAATAATGATATTCTGTGTAGAAGTAAGCCCAAGGCCTGTTCCCTTGGTTTTGGAAGTAAAGAACGGGTCGAAAAGCCGGGCCTTGTTCTCCTCGGGGATGCCGGTGCCGTTGTCGCGGATGCGGATGTAAGCCTTATCTTTTTCGGCATAGGTGTTCACGGTAAGGATGCCTTCACCCGGTATCATGGCCTCCACGGCGTTGATCAGGATATTCAGCAGCGCGATGTTCATCTTTTCGTCGTCGGCCTGCACGGTCACATTATCTTCGGTGTAAAATTCGTTCAGCCGCATATCGTTCAGCTTAATGCGGTCTTCCGCCAGGGCCAGCGCATTCTTTAAGAGGGTGTTCACATGGTATTCCTGGAGATGGAGCTCCATCATACGGGTAGATTGCAGCAGCTCGGTCACCAGCTGGTTGATGCGGGTGCAGTTACGCTCGATGATGTCCAGGTAAAGCTGCCGGTCGTCGTCGCTGGTCTGTTCATCCTGCTTGAACTGACCAACGGCCAGCAGGATATTGGTAAGGGGGTTGCGCACCTCATGGGCTATTACGCGGGCAATGCGGCCGGAGATCACGAACTTCTCCTGCTGCCGTTTGTCCAGCTCTTCCCTTTTTTTCTCGGTAATATCTTCCGCCACACACAGGAAAGTGCCCAGTTGCTCGTCCAGCTTATTGGCGTTGACCAGCACTTCCAGCTTCTGGCCATCTTTATTCTTAAAGGAGAATTCTTTCTGTACAATGGCATCGTCCTCGCAGATATCCAGCAGGAATTTCAGGGCCTCTGTTTCCAGCACGAACAGGTCTTTCAGGTTCATGCTCAGGAATTCTTCACGGGTGTATTTCATCTTGCGCAGCGCAATGGGGTTCACTTCGATGATATTCTTATCACAATCGGCCAGGATGATCAGGTCGTGGCTTTTTTCGAAGATGCCGAAATACTTCCGCTCGTTTTCCGCGATGGTGCGCAGGTGCTTGAACTCCATGATCCCGTAACGGATGGCGCGTTCCAGCTCGGGGCCGGTGATCTCGCCCTTCACGAGGTAGTCGGAAGCGCCGGCCATCATGGCTTCGTTGTCTATGGCGTAATCGCCTTTGCCGGTGAGCATGATCACGGGGGCCTCGTAGCCTATTTCCTGGAAATGCCGCAGGATGTCGAGGCCGGTGTAACGGCCCAGGCGGTAGTCCACGAGGTAGAGCTCGTGCTCCTTTTTCTCGATGGCCTCGATCGCCTTATCGTAGGTGGAGGCCCAGTCTATAACATACTGATCGTCGGTAACGTCCTGGAGGAGGGTGCTTACGAGGAAAAAATCGTCCTCATCGTCGTCTATCATCAGTATTCTTTTCCTGGTATCTTTCATGGTTTTCCCAATAGTTGAGTTTGTTATTACAATAAACATGCAAAATGTTTCAGTCCTCCCGGTTTTGTTTCACCGGCAGCACGATCACGAAGGTGGAGCCCACGCCGGCTGTGCCGTAGGCGGTGATATTGCCATTGTGTGAGTCCACGATCTTTTTGCAGATGGCCAGCCCGATGCCGGTGCCTTTATATTCGCTGACGCCGTGCAGGCGCTGGAAAATGAGGAATATCCTGTCCGCATACACCTGGTCGAACCCAATGCCGTTGTCTTCGATGGAGATACGGCAGTAGGTGTCGTCCCATTTCTGTTCGCTGGCCACGCCGGCTTCCTTGCCGGTGAGCAGTTCCCGCCGGATGCGGATCTCCAGGGCCCTTTCAGGGTGTGCGAACTTAATGGAGTTGGACAGCAGGTTCTGGAAGAGCTGGTGGAAACCGGTGTCGCTGCCTTCGATCCCGGGCAGCTGGTCGAACAGGACGGTGCCGTTCTTTTCATGGAGGGCTGGTTCCAGGTCGCTGATCACGTCCTGCAGGATGGCGTTGAGGTCTATCGGCACCAGGCTTTCCGGCGTAATGCGGCCGGCCCGCGAGAAGATGAGCAGGTCGTTGATGAGCACCCGCATGCGGCCCACGGCGGCCACCATCCGGTCTATCAGCTGGGCCGCTTCTTCTGTCAGCTCGCCCCGGTGTTTCATCATCAGCCGGTCCGAGAACGTGGATATCTTGCGCAGCGGCTCCTGGAGGTCGTGCGAGGCCACGTAGGCGAACTGCTCCAGTTCTTTATTGCTTTTGTTGAGCAGGGTGATCTTTTCCTGCAATTCCCGCTGGTAGTTCTTCATACGCCGCTCGATGTGCAGCTGGAGGCGGAATTCACGGGTAAGAATGATGTATGAGTAAACGCCTATTAGTATGGCGATGAGTGAAATAATGAATACGACAGGTATGGAGAGGCTGGAGAAAAAATGGAACATGCGGGTCTTTTCGTTCAGCTGCGCCTGTTCTATCTGCGTCATCTGCTCCACTTTCTGATCGATGAGGTCCATGGACACTTCCGCTTCCTGGATGGTGGCCCTGTTGGCGTTCTTTTGCTGGCCGGCGGTGAGCTGGAGGTATTTCACGTCCAGCAGGCGTTTGAGCGTATCCAGGTTGCGTTGCTGCAGGCTGTCGTCCGTTATGCGGCGCAGCTTGCGGTATTCCGATTCTATTTTGACGCTGCGTTCTTCCATGCTGGGGTTCAGGAAAGCAGGCTCCCGGGTGAGGTTGTAGCCGCGGATGGCGGCTTCCGCGTCTTTCAGCTGGCGGGTGATGGCGTCCAGCCGCTTGGATACTTCCACGGCATGGCTCAGCCTGTCCGCATTATGCATCAGGTTGCGGGCGATCACAAAGGAGATCACCGAAGCTATGACGATGATGGTAAACGCGATAAAAAAGCCTATCCTGATCTTCTTATGTACGCTGATATGCATGGATTCGAATGTTTTATAGCCCCCTCCATTCCGTGAAGGATTTTCTACAGAATGAAAACCTAATTCTACAAAGAATTTCCCCCTCCGGAAATTAAATACAATGAATTTACAAAAAGCCGTGCAAACGGCGGAAATAACAGCAGGTGAAACGTTTCCGGGTAGCCGGTTATACAGTTGTTGAACCTTTATCAGCAAAACATATGCCTTCTATTGGAATGTTGTTTGGATGATATACCTGAAACGACAGAGACTTTCGCTGTGTTGCAATCAACGATTTTTTTACACCTTAAAACCGTGAGTTATGAAGAGCCAAGCCAATCAGGAAACCCAGGCCAAACCCGGACAGGTTGGGCAGAACAGCCAGCAGCCCCCGGGTAGGGAAGGGAACCAGGAACGGGAACGGGACCAGGGAAGCCATGGTCAGGGTGGCGGGCAGCCCAAGCCGGGCCTCGATAAAGGAGAAGGCGGGCAACAGCCCGACATTCCCCAGGAAGTGCCCAAACGCGAAATAGACCGCAAGCCCAGCGACCCGCAGTCTGAACCGGACGCCGAGCCTAAACCCGAAATGCCGGATAAAGGCCCGGACAAAAGCCCGAAGCAGGATATTCCTGAAAATGAAGAAAACAATGACGTGGAAGAACAATCGCCGGACATTGTAGGCGAAAAGAAAAATGAGGATGACAGCCTGGTAGATTCCCGCGACCGTTTTCCTTTTCCCAATAAGTAGTCAGTAAATGCAATTATTCACCAGATAATCTTCTCAATGTTATGGCAACTAAATCCACAGGTTCCCGCACCGGAACAAAAAAAAGCGCTACCACGCGCAGCAGAAGTACAGCTCCCGCCCGTAAAAGCAGCACTCAGAAAAGCAACGGGAAAAACGGGGATATGCCCAATTCAAAATTCCACCAGCTTTTCATGGATGAGCTGAAAGACATTTACTGGGCAGAGAAACACCTGGTAAAAGCATTGCCTAAAATGCAGAAAGCAGCTACCAGTGCGGAACTGGTGGATGCGTTCGCCGATCACCTGGCCGCAACGAAAGAACACGTGTCCAGGGTAGAAGAAATATTTGAAATGATGGGCGTTCGCCCCGTGGCCAAAAAATGCGACGCCATGGAAGGCCTCGTGGCCGAAGCGCAGGAACTGATCAGCGAAGAAGAGGAATCATCCGTGCTGGACGCGGGCCTCATCATTGCCGCTCAGAAAGTGGAACATTACGAAATCGCCGCATACGGCAGCCTTCGCACCCTGGCCAACAGGATGGGGCACACGGAAGC
>CBFHAF010000246.1:0-6942 GCA_965653435.1 uncultured Chitinophaga sp. | reverse complement strand
ATGCTCTTGCGGGAAACACCGGCCAGGATGGGTGCGCCGGCCAGGTGGAGCAGCTCCAGCCTGTTGAGCAGCTGGTAATTATGCGCGAGGGTTTTCCCGAAACCGAAACCGGGGTCGATGATCACGTCCGCAATGCCGGCACGGCGGCAGGCGTCCGTTTTGTAAATGAAATAATCCAGCACTTCCTGCACTACATCGTCGTAATGAGGGTTCTTCTGCATGTTTGCAGGCGTGCCCTACATATGCATGGCGATGAAGGGCACTTTAAGGGCGGCGGCAACGGGGATCATATCAGGGTCCAGATCCCCGGCGCTGACATCATTAATAATGGCGGCCCCGGCCATGATGCATTTTTCGGCTACCGAAGCATGGTAGGTATCTATGGAAAGTACGGCTTCAGGGTAGTGGTTCACCAGCGCATGGATAACAGGCAGCAGGCGTTCCTGCTCCCCGACGGCGCCTACTTCTTCGGCTCCGGGGCGGGTGCTTTGCGCGCCAAGGTCCAGTATGGAGGCGCCCGCTTCCAGCATTTCGCCTGCGCGGGTCACGATGTGCTGCAGGCTCCGGCTGCGGCTGTTGGCATAAAAGGAATCGTCAGTAATATTAATAATGCCCATCACCAGCGGCTGGGAAAGCGCTATCAACTTTCCGCGGCACCGGATGGTAAAATCTTTGCGTAATAATGTATTTTTGGAACCCAAGCGCTAATAAGGTATTAACAATAAAGGAATACCTTCAAAGGTATTGCAAAAATTGATTAGCCTTGCCCGTAATCCGAATTATAAATCCGCATTGAATGACTTATCAGCAGGTGATCGACAGCAGTAAGGAGATCTTTCTTAAAAAAACAAAAGATTACGGCACCAGCTGGCGCGTGTTGCGCCCGGTGTCTATCGTAGACCAGATATTTATCAAGGCCCAGCGCATCCGTACCATACAGGAGCTGGGCGTGCAGAAAGTGGCGGACGATATCAGCAACGAATTCAGGGGCATCATCAATTACGGGGTGATCGCGCTCATACAGATGGACCTTGGCGGGGAAGACCCTTATACCGACCTGCCCGTGGAAACCGTGGCCAGGCTGTACGATGAAAAAATAAAATTCATCAGCGACGTAAAGGAAGCCAAGAACCACGACTATGGTGAAGCCTGGCGAAGCATGAGCCAGGAATCGTTTGTGGACCTGATACTCACCAAGCTGCTGCGCATCAAGCAGATACTCCGCAACGACGGCAAAACCATCATTTCAGAAGGAATGGACGCCAATTATGTGGACATCGTTAATTATGCGGTGTTTGCCCTCATACTGATAGAAGAAAAGCAGCATAAATAGGAGAGCCCGTTATCACTGGGAGCCCCTCTGCAAACCCCGTCAATTGCAGAGCAGCTGAGCCCAAAGTGCGTGAAGCCACGAAGCAGGAAAAGGTCGTCATTGCGAGGAGCAGCTGAGCAAAAGCGGGTGGGGCGACGAAGCAATCTCCGCCCTTGAATTTGTATATCCGTTTCCCCGTAAAACCTTTTATATAATAAACACCGGAATAACCAATATAATTAATATTTTGAACCTGATATGATCCGTGCATGATACATTTATTCATGCGAGGTTCTATCCAACCTTTAAAAAAGACAAACATAGATGAAAGCAATCCTGTTCCTATTCCGTATCCTCGTAGGTGTACTGTTCATCTTTTCCGGGCTTATCAAAGCCAACGACCCGCTGGGCCTGAGCTATAAGATGGACGAATTCTTTGAAGTGCTGCACCTCCACTTCCTGATCCCTGCTTCCCTGGCCTTTTCCCTGGTTATGAACGCTTTTGAGATCATTGCTGGCTTTGCCGTACTGCTGGGTTACCGCATGCGGTTCTTTTCCTTCCTGCTGCTGATCCTCATCATATTCTTCACCTTCCTCACCGGCTTCGCCCTGTTCAGCGGCCTCATCCGCGAATGCGGCTGCTTCGGGGACTGCATCAAGCTCACGGCAGACCAGTCTTTTTACAAGGACCTCATCCTGCTGGTGATGATCCTCGTTATTTTCATCTTCCACAAACGCATACAGCCCGTGTTCCCGCCGAAGGCCACCAATATCATCATGGCGCTGGCCGTGCTGTTTCCCGTCGTTCTGCAGTGGTATACGCTGGCGCATCTGCCCATCGTGGATTGCCTGCCGTATAAAGTGGGCAACAACATTATGGAAAAAATGAAAGTGCCCCCCGGCTCCACGCCCGACGTATATGAAACCGTGCTGATCTATGAAAAGGACGGCAAACAGCAGGAGTACACCACGGAAACCTATCCCTGGCAGGACAGTACCTGGAAGTTCGTAGACCGGAAAGACAAGCTGGTGAAAAAAGGCAATGTCGAACCCGCCATCAAGGACTTTGTGCTCACGGACTTCGACGGCAACAACATGAACCGCGGCGTGCTGATGGAATCCCTCCCCGTGTATCTTTTCCTCGTGCGCGACGTGCGTGATGCGGGGAAAGGCTGGGAAAAAAAGATGCAGGCCCTGCAGCAGCAGTTCAAAGAAGGAAAGATCATGCTGTTCGGCGTGACCAGTTCCAACAAAGCGCTGGTGGAGCAGTTCCAGAAAGAGCGGGGTATCGATTTCCCCTTCCTTCAAATGGACGGCACCGCCATCAAGACCGCCGGGCGCAGCACGCCCTGCCTGCTGCTGCTGGAAAAGGCCGTGATCAAAGGTAAATGGCATTATAACGATATACCTGATTTTAAATAATGTTCCGTTTCTTCCTCCGCAAGCTCGGTTACGGCATCCTGGTGCTCCTGGGTGTTGTGATCGTTATTTTCCTGCTGTTCAACGTGCTGCCGGCGGACCCCGCGCGGCTTACGCTGGGGCAGCGCACAGACCTCACCTCGCTGGAAAACGTGCGGAAGGAGCTTCACCTGGACAAACCAAAAAGCATCCAGTTCCTGCTGTACCTGAACGACCTGAGCCCGCTCGGCATTCATACGCGGCAGGAACTGAAGGAATCCCTGAACGGCGTGGCGCTTTTCAGTACGGGCGGCGATAAGGCGCTGGTGCTGAAAACGCCTTACCTGCGCAGGAGCTACCAGGGCAAAAAGGACGTGTGGGAAATATTGATGGAAGCCCTGCCCGGCACGCTGGTGCTGGCGCTGGCCGCCATGATCTTCGCCACCGTGGCGGGCATTGCACTGGGCATCCTGTCTGCCGTGAAACAGAACACCTGGATGGACACGGGCGCCGTATTCGCCAGCGTGATCGGCATTTCCGCGCCCTCGTTCTTCACCGGCATCGTGCTCGCCTATGTGTTCGGTTTCGTATTGACGGACTATACCGGCCTGCATATGACCGGCAGCCTGTTCGACATCGATCCCTTCCAGGGCCGCATCCTCAACATCCGCAACCTCATCCTGCCCGCCGTCACCCTGGGCATCAGGCCCCTGGCCATTATCGTGCAGCTCACCCGCAGCGCCATGCTGGACGTGCTGAACCAGGATTACATCCGCACCGCTTACGCTAAAGGCCTCAGCAGCCGCGTGATCCTCTACAAACATGCGTTGCGCAACGCGCTTAACCCAGTGATCACGGCCATTACCGGCTGGTTCGCGGAATTGCTGGCGGGCGCCTTCTTCGTGGAATACATATTCGGCTGGAAAGGCATCGGCAAAGTGACGGTAGACGCGCTGGAGAAATTCGACTTCCCCGTTGTAATGGGCGCCGTGCTGGTAACCGCCGGCATCTTCGTGATCATCAACCTGCTGGCGGACCTGCTTTACAGCATCATCGACCCGCGCATCAGGCTGGGAAATTAAAATGCCGGCCGGTATTCACACCAGCCGGCATCGATCAAAGCGGTTTCCGTTCAGTGTCATTACCGGGCGATCCATTTGTCCAGGTACGCAGTGGCTTCTTCAAGATGGTCTGAGCCCGCGCCGCGGTACACAATTTCTCCTTTTTCATTAATGATGAACATAGTCGGGAATACCCGTACTTTAAACATCCTGCTCAGGCTTTTTTCTTCAGTGTGGGTTTCCCTGTCCTGGTGAATATTGATCCATTCCATCCCGAAACCTTTTATCATATCTTTCAGTTCTATGTCTTTCGACTTGTAATCCCAGGCCACGCTGATAAACTCCACTTTTTTGCCTTTGTATTGCTGGTATTTTTTCACGAGATCGGGGATCATGTCTTTACAGGGCCCGCACCAGGTACCCCAGAAGTCGATCAGCACGTAGCGGCCTTTAAACTGGCTGAGGCTTACCGCTTTACCGCTTAGCAGGTCAATGCCGTCAAAGTCCGGCGCCGCATCGCCAGCCAGAGCGGAATATGGCGCCTGGTCGCCTGCTTTGTCCATGATAACCATCATTTTATTATATGACCCGTCGGGGAGCGGAACGGCTTTCCATTTATAAATGCCCGTGCCGATCTGGATAGTTTCCCCGGGGGCATAAGAATAATGCGTCGAGCTGTCTTTTTCCAACTGCAGCCTGATTTTTCCGCCGGCAAACGGTATCAGGGAGCTGCCCATGCCAAATCCGTACACTTTCTGGCTGGAGCCGTTTACGGCAAGAACGCCCTCCCAGGTTATTCTGATCTCCACGCTGATGTCCAGCAGTTGCTCAGTTCTGCTGGCATAATCCTGCGGACTGAAATGAAACTCATATGGATTTACCACGAGCGGCATTTTCCTTTCCACCAGCTTTTTGCCATCATAATATGCAACATCCACGTTGTATCCGGGCTTCACCCGGGTATCATTATTTTGTATTGCATAACAATCAGCGGTATCTACGACCAGTTCTTTATCATCAGTAAAATCGTGGTTATTGTTCTCATCTACCACCACATGTTTTTTGCCGGTCCCGTCCAGCGCTACAAAAAAGAAGACCGTGTTTTTGGCATTGGGCTGCGCAGAGAGTGTCGCTGTATCTATTTTCCGGAAGTGTACATTTTTCAGGTATTCCTCCTGTGATATTTTGCCGTCGTGGTATTGGTCGCGGTAAAACTGGCCCCGGTCCACTACCAGGCGCCTGATGCAGGAATAGGTGTACTGCCTGGAAGGCTTTTTAAAGGATGCAATGATCTTTTCGTCCCTGATTTCGCTGGTGGGGTCAATAGTGGTGCCCTTCGCCGCCTTCCCGGTTTTCTCGTCAAAAAGAATGTGGATGCGGCTTTGTGCGGATTCATTTTTAAAAGCGGCGCCGGTTTCCGTATTTTGCGCATGGGCTGTTGCGAAAATAAGGAGGGGAATCATGGGTAACAGTCTTTGCATAGTTGCGGATTTTTTGGTTTCCTGAAAACTATATGGAAAGCTGTTAAGAAGAACATAAAGCGGCCAATATAGGTTTTCTTTAACACACTGTAATTCATAACTAACTGATAATCAGACCAGCTGAAATATTTTCTGTTATTTTGTAACAAAGGTAATTGGCAGTCGTCTTCTTTATGTAACACACAACAAAAGGAGTGCTTCCTTCCGCCAAACTAAAACCGTGATATGTCGTCTGAAGTATTTATCTCTTTAATCATGCCTTTCAGGGAGAAGCTGTACCGCTTCGCGCTGCGCCTGTTGGGCAACGAAGAGGATGCTAAGGACATTATCCAGGATGCCTTCGTGAAGGTGTGGAACAACAAGGATAAAATGGGCGAGTTGCAGAACCTGGAAGCCTGGTGCATGCGCATCACGCGGAACCTGGCGCTGGACAAGCTTAAGAGCCGGAAATACCGGGTAACTGACGACCTGGAGCGTGCCGGCGAAGTGCCCGCCACCCACCACAGCCCGCATCAGAGCACTGAAAAAAGTGACCTGATGCGGAGGGTGCACGGCGCCATCCACCGGTTACCGGAAAAATACCGGACCATCCTCCAGCTGCGGGACATAGACGGCCTCAGCTACCAGGAGATCGGCGAGGTGCTTGAAATAGAACTGAGTGAAGTAAAAGTGAACCTGCATCGTGCCCGGAAACAGGTGCGGGAGCAACTACAAAATTTGCATGTGTATGGAATACAATAACATCAGGGCCTTGCTGGAAAAGTATTGGGCCTGTGAAACCACCGAAGCGGAAGAAGCGGAACTGCGCGTGTTTTACGCCGTTCACGAAGAGCCCCTGCCTGCAGACCTGCAGGAAGCGGCGCCGCTGTTCCGGTATTTCCATGCGGAAGGGGAGAGCGCTTTCGGGGAAAAGGAGCCTGACATGCCCGAACTGTTCACAGACCGTCCCGCGCCCTGGGAAACAGTGAAGGAAACGAAGATCATCCGCCCCTTCTGGCAGGGCTGGATGAAATACGCCGCCGTGCTGCTCGCCGCCGCCGGCATGGTGTACTCGGTGAACCAGTTCCAGATCAAACGCACCGGGCAGATGGACGGAACAACCGCCTTCAGGGATACTTACGAAGATCCGAAGCTGGCTTACGAACAAACACAACGCGCCCTCCAGATCCTGAGCCGCAACCTGAACAAAGGGAAAGCCCAGATGGAAAAGCTGAGCTATTTCAACGAAGCGCAGGAGATCATCCAGGGCAACCACAATTAAGGCTATTCTAGAACTGCATAAACAACAATTTATTACCAGCAACACAAATTCCGAACAATGAAAAGAATTATCATGATCATATGTGTCTTATGCTGCAGCGAACTTGCGCTGGGGCAAAGCACGATCGACAAATTCTTCCAGAAGTACCAGGACGATGCGTCATTTACCGTGATCAACATCACGCCCAAAATGTTCAACATGTTCTCGAAATTTTCGAGCGACGACCCGGACGCCAAAAAGGTGACCGAACTGGCAGGCAAACTCAAAGGCCTGCGCATCCTGATCAAGGAAGACACGAAAGACGGGCAGAAACTTTACCGCGAAGCCGCGCAGTTCCTGGGCGGGGGCATGGAAGAGCTCATGTCGCTCCGCGATAAGGATACCGACCTGAAATTCATGGTCCGCGAAAACGCAAGAGGCAATATCCAG
>CBFHAF010000245.1:0-6961 GCA_965653435.1 uncultured Chitinophaga sp. | reverse complement strand
AAGATCCCAAAGAACGAATTCGAAGAGGCGGAGCAGTTCCTTGAAATGCTTTCGGAGGTCTATTATCATTTACCCAAACCGGAGACCACCTACAACGATTGGCCCGGAATACTGGAAAATTCCTTGCACAACCTGCAATACAATCCTGGCTGCTGGCAGCAGTTCGGGCAGAAAGCCTTCCTGAATGCGTACGTCAGCGATTACGATACCCCGCCGGAAACCATGGTGCAGATGGCCGTGCTGCTGCCGCTGATGGACTATGCAGAATGGAGCAGGGAACAAATGCCCCTGGTGGATGCGATAAAAGAGAACATTGCTGAATTCTACGACCACAACATTAAATCCGTCGGCCGCTGGCTGCCTTCGCAGGAAGACCAGCTGGACCAGTCCGAAGAACATAAAAAGAAACGCGTCATGGATTCCTGGTACCTGCACCACCCCATGCTGAACCTGGGAAGACTGGCCGCAAAAGGCGACAAGCAGGCGGCAGCGCTTTTTTTCCGTTCACTGGATTTTGTGATCAGGGTAGCGCGGCATTTTAAATATGAATGGCCCGTTTTCTACAACCTGGACACGCTCGAGGTCATAAAAGCGGAAGCAGCCCCCGGACAAGGCGGTGAAAAGGATGTGGCCGGCATATACGCGCACATTCTGATACAGGCTTATGAAATGACGGGGCAGCAAAAATATCTCACAGAGGCAAAACGGGCCGCGCGTTCATTGAACGGAAAAGGCTTCGATCTTTTTTACCAGGCTAACAATACAGCGTTTTCAGCCAAAGCCTTACTGAAGCTGTACAATATCACCGGCGACAAGAACTTTCTCCGGCTCAGCTATATCTGCATCGCCAACCTGATGCGCAACTGCGCGATCTGGGAATGCGGCTATGGCAACGGGAAACACATCAGCACATTCTTCACGCTCTTCCCGCTGGACAATGCGCCTTACACCGCGGTATACGAAGAACTGGAAGGCTTCAGCGCATTCCACGAATATCTCTTCCAGGCAAAGGATTCGGATGTTCTTCCTGCTGTACGCCTGTTGCTGGCCGAATATATCCGCTACCTGCTGCACCGCTCCGTTTATTATTACCCGCCGGTGCTGCCCCGGGAAATGATCAGCAGCGGGCCTAAAACAGGCGAAATCGATAAGCGCCTGTGGATACCGCTGGAGGATCTGCAGTTCGGCTGGAACCAATCCGGCACTGTGGGCCAGGAAGTGTACGGCTCGGGGCTCGCATTCGCAGTAGTGCCCCGGCATTATTTCAAATTCCGTGATCACAAGGTAATGCTGTTCCTGGACTACCCTACGGCTAACCACCGGCATGGCGCCAACGGCCGCATGCATTTTACCGTTCAGGGCGATGAAAGGCTTACCTGCCGCCTCATGCTGTATTCCCTGAACGGCAAGCCGCTGAAATCCGTGAGGGTAACCGGGAAGCGCGGGAAACAGGTAACGGTGTATTCCCCTGAACCCGACGGTAATGGGAAGCTCATTGTGAACATACACGGCAATCAAAAAATAACTGTTGAACTCAATAAATCTGTACATCATGGAAAACGCACCTGACATACAAGGAAAGATACTGGAAGGCACGTCCGTGCTCATCACCGGCGGCACCACCGGTATCGGCCGGGCCACGGCCCTGCTGCTGGCAGAACATGGCGCAAAGATCCTCTTCTTCGGCCGCCATGAAAAAGAGCTGAACGAGGTAATGGAAGAATTTACCAGGAGAGCCCTGGAAGAAAAAGTAATGGGTATTATCGCTGACGTTTCCCGCAAGGATGATATTGATTTTATCTTCCAGCAGGCAGACAGCTTCCTCGGCCAGCTGAATGTGCTGGTGAACAACGCGTCCCTTGGCTACCAGGGCATCATGGAAGGCAATTACGATGAATGGCAGTACATCCTGCAGGTGAACCTGCTGGGTTACATGGCCTGCACGCATGAAGCCGTTAAACGCATGAAAGATAAAAACGGCGGGCATATCGTCAATATCGGTTCCATGAGCGCCGATGTACGGGAAAAAGGCAGCTCCGTATATGTGGCCACCAAGGCTGGCATACAGGGCTTCTCCGAAACCCTGCGCAAAGAAGTGAACCCGCTCGGCGTAAAGGTAACCCTCATAGAACCGGGCGCCGTGGGTACGGACATGCAGCCTTCCACCCCCGATGAACAACGCGAAAAAACAAAAGAACTGGAAATGCTGAAAGCCGAAGACATCGCGCAATGCGTGCTCTACGTGCTTACACAGCCCAAACGCTGCGATGTGGTGGAAGTAAAGATCCGGCCGCATCTGCAACTGATCTAAACCAAAAACAAATGAAAAAACATTCCTGGCTGTACCTGAACAGCCTTACCATAGTGTTCATGGGCATGCTCGTGATCTGCCTTGCAGCGCAGGCGTACACCGGGCTGGAGCAATATAATGATGAGCTGGAAAAGATGGGCATGGAAAAAGTTTCCTTTGCGGTTTATCTTACCAGCCCTCATTTCCTCGAGGCTACTTTCGAGAACTGGGAAAGCGAGTTCCTGCAAATGGCCATGTATGTGGTGCTTACGGTGTGGCTGCGGCAGATCGGTTCCGCTGAATCGAAGGACCCTGAGAAGAAGGAAGATGTGGACCGTGAGCCGAAACCCGGCCCCGATGCGCCCTGGGCGGTGAACAAAGGCGGCTTCTGGCTGAAGCTGTATAAACATTCTTTATCGCTGGCTTTCCTGGTGCTGTTCCTGATCTCCTTCGGCCTGCATTTCCAGGGCAGCCTGGGGCATTATAATATCGAACAGATAGGGGAAAACAAACCCATCGCCACCGCATCTGAATATATACTGAACTCGAAGTTCTGGTTCGAGTCGTTCCAGAACTGGCAGAGCGAATTCCTGTCTGTAGCTTCTATCGTATTCCTTTCTATTTACCTGCGCCAGTGGGGCTCGCCGGAATCCAAACCGGTGGATGCGCCGCATATGGAAACGGGGAGATAATGACATGGAAGAAAACCATCCGGCAGCATCTCTGCCAGGCGGCTAAAGCGAGGGGCCGGGCTGCTCAACCGCCAGGCCGTTGAGCGTTGCCTGGATATGCGCGGCATTGTACCGCAGCAGTTTTTCCAGGATGGCATGCAATACCCTCGGTTCTACCGGCTTGCGCAGGTAACCGTCCATCCCCATGCTGATCACTTCCGCTTCCTGTTCCTTAAATGCGTCTGACGAAACGGCGACCACGGGGATATGCCGCAGCTGTTCGTCTTTACGGAGGTAAAGGAAAGTATCGCGGCCGCTCATGACCGGCATGTGCAGGTCCATCAGGATCACGTCCGGCTTCAGCTTGCGCGTCATTTCAATACCATCCGCGCCGTCGTGCGCAAACCATACCTGGGTAACGCCCAGGCGGGCCAGGAAATGTTTCATGATGGTGTGGTCGATATCGTTATCATCCATCACCAGTATTTTGGAATCGGCGGGAAGTTTAGGTAATTCCACAGGTTGGAGGGGCAATTCCTGCACTTCTTCACTTACCAGCAGGGGCAGCGTGATAATGAAATTACTGCCCTGCCCGGGGGTGCTGCTCACGCGCAGGCTGCCGCCCATGGTTTCGGCCTTGCGTTTTGCGATGGCCAGCCCCAGGCCGCTGCCTACGAACTCACGGTACAGCTCGCGGTCGCCCTGTTCGAGCGGTTCAAATATGGCGTCTATCTGGTCGTCAGTAATGCCTTTCCCCTCATCGCACACCTGCAGGAAGAGCGTGGTCTGTTTATGAAAACAGCGCACCCTGATATTTTTGCCGGGGGACGAGAATTTCAGCGAGTTAGAAAGGATATTGTTCACCACCTGGCCAAGCATCATCTTGTCGCAGAGGATCATTTCCGGGAAACGGCCGTCTATCTCCAGGTGGATGAGGATAGACTCTTTGCTGGCGATGCTTTGGTAGATGCTCACGGTATGGGTGAGCCATTCTTTCAGCGAGAATGGCTCCGGCCTGAGCTCTTCTGTGGTTCCTGCTTCTATCTTTGACAATTCTAAAACACTGTTTACGAGTTCCATAATGTTGTGGCTCAGGGCGTTCATGCTTTTTGCCATTTGCCGTGCCTGTGCGCCTGTGGCGGTATTCAGCCTGCTCATTTCGTCGCTGAGCAGCTCGCTCAGCCCGGCAAGCGTGTTCAAAGGCGTCCTGATCTCATGGCTCAGTTCATTGATGAACTGCGTTTTGGCGGTATTGGCTTTCACGAGCGCAAAGGTGCGCTCACGTACCAGCTGTTCCAGCTCTTTACTGTATTTTTCAAGCTCCCTGCGTTGCCGCTCAATTTCCCGGCGGCTGCTGGAAAGGGAAGTATTCCGGCTGCGCAGCGCCCGCAGCAGGTCCATGATATTATCCTGGTACAGGCTGATAGCGAGGTAGTTGAGGAACAATACCACCGGCATCACCATCCAGCGGTATAGGTTCTGGGTGGTTTGGCTTAGCGGCAGGGGGTCTACGAGGTGAAAGTAATAAATAAACTCAAGGATCACCAGGCAAATAATTGGCATCGAAACGCAAATAAAGCGCTGCACTTTTTCCTGCGGCCGCCAGATAAGCAGCGCAATGCTCATCATGAACACCGCCAGCAACTGCACTTCCGTCACCCTTCCCAATATGGCGCCATAGTAGAGTATAACGAGAATGTACAGAACGTATGCGCCTATACGGGAAAACATATACCGCTGTTTCGCGTTCAGCCAGATCATAGCAAAAAAAGCGGGGCAGAAAAAACACACTGCGGGTATGAGTATCAGCATGGAACGGAGCAGGAGGTAGAATGCAACGCCGTAGATAGCCACCAGGATACCGGTAGCCAGGCTCACAACGTTCACCACCCTGATCCTCCGGGCTTCTTCTTTTTCTGACATTTGCAGGATGCCCGTGCGGTATACCTGCTGCATACGGGCGCGGAATGATTGGGATAAAAAACGCGTCATCACGAATAGGTTTTATAAAACAAACGCCCTGGAAATCCAGGTGCCCGGCCAATTACAACGGTTTTTCATTTCACAGGCCAAGGATATGATTTCAGCCGGGTGCAACTTAGTTTTGGTCAATAACTTCTAAAGGGCACTATCTAAAAAATAAGATTTTCTGTCCTGACGTGTTATATACGAAATAAGATATCATACGGATTTTATCCTTTCCCTTTCTTCTTTTTGCCGCCTGTGGCTGCTTCATGGGGTAAGGGGGTAGCCTGGGACTTCGGCCTGTTGCCGATCTCTGAATTGCTGAGCTCTCCTCTGTCGTAAGTTTCGCGCATCATCACGCCGTCTTCGTCATATACTTTCCATTCACCGTGTTTCACGGAATAACCTTTACGTGTCACCTCCGTGAGCGTTTCCTGGCCGCTCACCGGGTCTACCACCACGATGGTATCTTTCTGACCGTCGATGTCTACGGAAAGCATATTGCCGACGGCGCTCACTTTGCCGTTGGGGTAATAGTATTTGCAAAGACCGTCCAGCACGCCGTTCTTAAAGGTCTCTTCGGCCATCACGTCGCCGTCTGCCGAGTATTTTTTCCATACGCCTTCCTTGCGGTCGTTCTTATAAATGCCTTCCCAGCTGTAACCCGGCTCCCCGCGCAGCGGCGGCACCTGTTCCACCCAGGGCCCCTGTTTACGTTTTTTGGCATCCGTTTGATTGGCCGCGGTCTGGGCGGAGGCAAACACTGCGAGGCAGCAGCAGATGATCAGCAATGATATTTTTTTCACAGGAGAATGGATTTATGATCACAAATTAATCTTTTTCTTCAAATGTAAAAGGCCCCGGACATACCCGGAGCCTTTTACCTGGAAAAATATAGGTTATGAAAGTTTATTTGCTAAGCGTTATGGTCGGCAGTTTCGTGTCTTTGTTACGTTCTACCGTAACGCCGGTGACCGTGGTATCCTTATACCCGTTGCCCGCGTTCACAAATACGCTGTAGGTGCCGGTTTTGAGGCCGCGTACCTTAAACTCGCCCTGCCGGCCCGGGATGGCATAAAGGGAATCAAGGTCGTTGTATACGGTGATCACGGCCTGGGCATCGGTGGGCAACACTTTACCTGAAACAGAGCCGGTCTGGCGTACGGTCCATACATGGATAACGGGCTTGAGGATGAACTTGCCCCTGCTTACCTGGATGATGGAGCGCTGAACGTCGAAGTCGAGCCAGAGCTGGAGGTTATCCGGCGTAACTTCATCCCATTCTTCATGCCTTACTTTGATCAATATCTTAACCTGGCCGTTGATGGATTTAAGCGGGTAAGTAACGCTGTCTTTAACGAGTGAATTGTTGGGGCCGAGGGTGATGCGGATCTTCTCAATGCGGCCTTTCGGAACATAGCCGTTGGCCAGGCTGGTGTCTACGCCGTTTCTGAGCGCAAGCAGGTCGTACACGCCGGGGTTGATGCCGAGCGTATCCCACACTTCGCAATCTTTATTCCTGTCCCTGTCTTTCCAGTCTTCCCACCAGCCGCAGCGATCGCGGTCGTTCCAGCGGTCGTCATCATCGTCATCACCCGTGTTGTTGCGGGAGCAGGTATCCACGAGCACTTCAACCCGCTGGATGTCGATTAAAACCTGGTCAAAAAGGCCGGGGTCGTCCGTCAGTTTGAGGCTAACCTTCTGCATGCCTTCCGGAACCTTTTCAGGCTCGGCCGAATCGTTCTTTGTACATGCGTAAATGATAATGGAAAGGGCGCCCAACAACAACACCGGCAGGCCCATTTTACGGAACATGTTTTTCATAATAAAGAATGGTTTAAGAGTGATAGTTTTTCAACCCGGTTAAAGCTCTTATGGTGTCCGGCATCAACATCCCGATGATGCCCTTGTCGTATTCAGATAATGGTTACTTGGATTTCTTTAAAACGCATCCTCACAGTTCCTTATTGCGGCATTCTTTAGATCGTTGCCGGGTTTAAAGGTTTAACCGTTATTATTAAATTCTCCGTTGTTA
>CBFHAF010000244.1:0-6968 GCA_965653435.1 uncultured Chitinophaga sp. | reverse complement strand
AGGGCGATGGTGTTCATCAGCAGGATAGACGGGCATATCGTGCAGGGGAATGTGGACGGCACCGGCATCTGCGTATCCGTTACAGAGCAGGACGGCAGCTGGTTATTCCGCATCCGCTTCCAGCCTGAGTTTGGGCCGCTGATCGTGGAAAAGGGCTCCATCTGCCTCAACGGCATCAGCCTTACCGTGTTCAATATCAGCGACGATGCCTTCACCGTTGCCATTATCCCTTACACCTTCCAGCATACCAATATCCAGTACCTGCGCCCCGGCGATACCGTGAACCTTGAATTCGACATCCTGGGCAAATATGTTGCCCGGCAATTACAAACGCGCGAAAGCCATCAAATAACAGCATGAATCCTTCCATCACGCAGAGCCTGGGCATGAAATACCCGCTCATTATGGCGCCGATGTTCCTCGTGAGCAACGAGCCCATGATGAAAGCGGCCATCCGCAGCGGTATTGCAGGCACTTTCCCTTCCCTCAACTACCGCAGGGAAGGCGAGCTGCCCGCCCTGCTGGAGAGGCTCAACGAAACAAAGGCACAGCACCCGCAGGGCACCTACGGCGTGAACATCATTGTGCAGAAAACGAACCCGCTCTATAAAAAACACCTGGACGCCTGCGTGGCGGCACAGGTCCCCTTTTACATCACCTCCCTCGGCAACCCGCGCGACGTGATCGAAGCAGCACACAGCTACGGCGCCAAAGTGATCTGCGATGTGACCAACCTCGTGCATGCCGAAAAGGCCGCCCTGAACGGCGCGGATGCTTTTATTGCCGTATGCGCGGGCGCAGGCGGCCATGCCGGCCCCTACCCCATGCATGTGCTGGTACCGGCGCTCAAAAACGCCTTCCCTGAAATACCCGTGATAGCCGCAGGCGGCATTGCCACCGGCCGGCAAATGGCCAGCGCCATGGTGCTGGGAGCAGACGCCGTGAGCATCGGCACCCGCTTCATCGCCAGCCGCGAAGCCGGCGTGAGCGACGACTATAAACAGGCCATCCTGGAGCACGGCATGGAAGATATCGTGCTTACGGAACGCCTCTCCGGAACGCCCTGCAACATCATCAATACACCCGCGGCGCAAAAGATGGGCTACAAGCAGACCGGCTGGGAAAAATGGCTGGGGCGCAACCCGCGCACCCGCAAGTATTTCAAGATGATGGTGCAGATGAAAGGCATGAAGCTCCTGGAAAAAGCAGTGAAACCCAACAACTACAACCAGCTGTGGAGCGCCGGCCAGAGCGTGGAGCTGGTGAACGACATCGTGCCGGTGGAAGAGATCGTTGCCCGCCTGATGGAAGAATACAACGAAACCCTGCAGGCTTTCAGGTAACATTGCCCGCGGCGGAAAGGAATGATGAGCCCGGCTTTGGCGCCTCTTTTCAGCCGCCGTTGCGTCGCACGCTTCAGCCAAATTTTCGCTGCCGTGCAAATACGCATTATCTTTGCAAAATGCCCGAAACACAAAATTTCCAGGAAGGTGCTGTGCTGTTGATCAACAAGCCTTTAACATGGACCTCCTTCGATGTGGTGCGCAAGATCCGCAACACCACCAAAGCCAAAATAGGCCATGCCGGCACGCTGGACCCCCTGGCCACCGGCCTCCTCATTTGCTGCACCGGTAAAATGACCAAAAAGATCAATGAATACCAGGCGCAGGAAAAAGAATACACCGGCACCTTCACCCTCGGCGCTGTTACGCCCACTTACGACCTCGAGTCCGAACCGCAGGGCCACCAGCCTGTGCCCCAGCTGGATAAAGCCGCGCTCCAGGCCATCGCCGGCCAATTTACCGGCCCTCTCCAGCAGCTGCCCCCCATCCATTCCGCCATCAAGCAGAACGGCAAACCTATTTACCACCTGGCCCGCAAAGGCGTGGAAGTGAAAGTGGAACCGCGTTCCATCGTGATACATGCTTTCGAGATCACGGCCGTGGAATTGCCGGTGGTGCACTTCAGGGTGCAATGCAGCACGGGTACCTATATCCGTTCACTGGCGCATGATTTCGGCGCGGCCGCTGGCTGCGGCGCTTACCTGAGCAGCCTTTGCCGTACCCGCATCGGGGAGTTCAGGCTGGAAGACGCCATTGATGTAAATGAATTTATTGAGCGGTATAAGAAAGCGCAGGGGCAGGCTGATCATCAGAACGGGTAACCGATCGCTACGTTCCAGATGATGTTGTCGCGGCGCCAGCGGCTGTTTCCCAGCATCCATTCGCCGATGTACCAGCCGCTTTTATTTTGCGTAGGGTATGGTTTTTTAAGCGGTATGCCCCAATCCAGCCTGATCACGAAATAGCTGAAATCGAGGCGCAGGCCCGCACCCGTGCCGATCGCCATTTGCCTGTACAGGTTCTTGAACTGGAACTCCGCACCCGCGCGCAGGGTATCTTTCTTCAGCATCCAGATATTGCCGAAATCCAGGAAGGTGGCACCTTTCAGGTACATGCTGCCGCCGAAGAGGCGCAGCAGGTCGAAACGGTATTCGACGTTGCCCTCCAGCTTCATGTCGCCCGTCTGGTCGGGGAACAGCTGGGCGGTTTCCGTGGTATCCACGAAAGAACCGGGGCCCAGCGTGCGCAGCCGCCACGCCCGGATGCTGTTAGGCCCGCCGGCGGTGAACTGCCGCACATAAGGCAGCACGTCGCTTTTGCCGTAAGGAATGCCCACGCCGGCATAGGCGCGCGTAGCCACGGCAGACTTCGGGTAGTTCCAGTAATGGCGGTAATCCGCTTCCAGCCTTACAAATTGCGAGATCGTCACTTTTGCGAGCGTTTCCAGGTTTTGCCTGCCGCCGGTTACGCCGTTCACCAAACTGTTCACGCCTTCCAGCCACAGGCCCGATTCTTCCACGGTAGCCCTGAAAAATGTGTTCTGCTTTTTATGGAAAAGATCATTGTTGCTGAAAGTATAGGTAACGGCTTCGCCGCCGATGAATGCAGGCTCGAAGCTGCGCTGCAGGTAAGGGTTCTGGTCCACCACGTCCGTCTTGAAGTTCGGGTTCAGCGATACCCCTACATAATTCAGGACAAACGGTTTCAGGTTCCAGCTTTTATAAATAGACTCCCTCCATTCATACCCCCAGGCCGCATTCACGGTGCGGATATTGAATTTATCGATACGGCGCAGGTTGTTGAAACCCGCCGAGAGCCTTGTTTTTGAAGTGGAGCGGTTGTTCTGCCGCACGCGGAAAGGCAGTATAAACCGCGGAAAAACAAGATCGGCATTGATGCCGTATTCCTGCGCCTGCATTTCAAATTTGTTCTGTTCGTTCCTGATCACTTCAAGACCGCCGTTCAACGTGATATGCAGCTCATTCGCCGCCCGGTTGAGATTGAAGTGGCGGTAACCCAGCGACACGCTGCTGCCCAGGAAGTACTGGCTGCCGGTGGTCAGGTCTATGTTCGCGCTCAGCTCCTGCTTTTTGCGGGGCGTGAGCTGTATATAGGCATCCAGCTTCTGCACGGTGTCTTTCACATCTTTATACTGCACGTTCACGAACTGCCAGATGTTGAGGTCGAACAGGCGGTTCACCGTGTTGTTGTATTCCTCGGTGGAGTAACGCGCGTTGGGCCGCAGCTGTATGGCGCGCGTCAGCACCCGCGGGCGGATGATGTTCTGGTGGTATTTGATGGTCAGGAAGCGGCTGTTGGTGGTGCTGAACGTGGAATCCGTCACGCTTTCCTGCAACAGGATGTCCGGGAACACATAGATCTTGTTGATGTAGAACAGCTTGGTGAGGTCGTTGGCGGAATCTTCCGGGTTCTTGATCACCACTTCCACATCCAGCGTGGGCTTCTGATCGGCGCTCAGCACGGAAGGCATCACCTCGAAAGGGTTCAGCGGGTCCACGAAAAGGGATTTGTTCAATGTGTCCACCACAAAATTGATCAGGTCGCGGTTGAACTTGTAATAACCCGCATCGCGGATTAGGCGCATCAGGCGTTCCCGTTCGCTGCTCAGGTCAGACGCTTTGTAGGGCGCATTCACATGCAGCAGCGAAAAACGTTCTCCCTCCTTTACCACGCGGGCGATCGCGGTATCGGGAATATCGTAGGTGATCTTTTTGATGACGAAATTCTTGCCTGTGTTCACATCGTAGGTAACGGAAGCTTTCTGCCCTTTGACCTGTTCCCTGTAACCGACGGTTGCGTAGAAATAACCCTGGTTATTGAGGTAGGACACCATCCTGTCCACGGATTCCTTCGTTTTGAGGGAATCATATATCACCGGCGCCTGGAGGTTACGCTCACTGAGCGCGAGGTTCCAGAACCAGTTGCTTTTTTTCTCGAAGTTCTTTTGATTGTAAAGCCATACTTTCAGGCGGGTGCCCAGCACTTTCTGGTTGGGCTGCTGCAGCATCAGCGAACGGGAGTTGAGGTCGTTCTTCAGATCCGTCTTTTCAGTGGAAGGCAGCTTCCCCGTGATCTCCACCCCCGTTTTCGTCAGCAGGCTCTGGTCCTTCTGGAGGTAACGGGTGTTGGAACAGGCGCTCAGCAACAGGCATACCATCAGCAACACTACCGGTCCCGGCACATTCAAGTATGATGCGTATGTCTTTTTCTTCACTTGTTCATTGAATTAACGGGTATGCTTCAGCGCCGGAATACAGGGGTTGTTGGCTGAATGCCGGAATTCTTGTAGGTTTGACCCCATGTTATCAAAGGCGCAAATTAAATATATTGTCTCATTACAGCACAAAAAATACCGTCAAAAATTTGGCCAGTTTGTGGCTGAGGGAGACAAGATCGTGCAGGAGCTGCTGCACAGCCACCGGGATGTAAAGGCCGTGTACGCCACGCGCGACTGGCTGCTGGATCACCGGGAACTGGCTGAAAGCGCCTCCGCCGTTGATATACAGGAAGTGGACGAGCTCGTGCTCAAACAACTTTCCTCCCTTTCCACCCCCAACCGCGCCCTGGCCCTGGTAAACATTCCCAAAGCCCCGGCCCTTCAGCCCGAAGGCGGTATCACCCTCGCCCTCGAAACCATCCAGGACCCGGGTAATATGGGCACCATTATTCGTATAGCCGACTGGTTTGGTATCCGGCAGATCGTTTGCTCGCCAGACAGTGCTGACGCCTACAACGCCAAAACCATACAGGCCACCATGGGCAGCATCATGCGTGTACCCGTGATCGTTCACGGCATCGCGGAGCTGCTGGACAAGTATCCGAAGATCCCTTCCTATGCCGCCACCCTTCATGGCGACAATATCGTTCACACCAAAACCATCCGTGAAGGCATCATCCTCATTGGCAACGAATCCCGGGGCCTCAGCGAAGAGGTGCTGAAACGGAGCAGCCATCACATCACCATTCCCCGCACCGGCCAGGCTGAATCTTTGAACGCCGCCGTGGCCGCCGGTATTATCTGCGGCAGGCTGCTTATTTGAACTGGATCGCCTTCACCGGCAGTATTTTGCGGATCAGCAGGCTCGGTATGATCAGTATCAGCACGCATATCAGCAGGGTTCCCCCGTTGATCAGCGCCACTTTCCACCACTGGATCGCGATGGGCGCCACGGACATGTAGTAGGATTCTTCCGGCAGCTTCAAAAAGCCGGTGTATTGCTGCAGCAGCGCCAGCCCGATACCCAGTACATTCCCGATAATGATGCCCGCCAGCGTGATGTACGCTGCCTGGTAGATGAATATTCCCTGGATGGGGCCGTTGCGCATGCCCAGGGCTTTCAGGATGCCCACCATATTCGTGCGCTCCAGGATCAGTATCAGGATAGCCGTGATCATGTTGATCACCGCCACGATAACCATGATGACCAGGATAATGATCTCGTTTTTGTTTTGAAGACCCAGCCAGTCGAAGATATTGGGGTATACTTCCTGCATGCTGCGAAGGGCCAGCTCGTCGGGCAGCAACTCCCCGATGCGGCTGCGGGCGCTGTCTATCTGCCGGTAATCTTTCAGGAATATTTCGTAGCCGCCGATATCGTCCGGCGCCCAGTCGTTCAGCCGGCGGATGAGGTTGATATCCCCCACCAGGTAGGTTTTATCATATTCTTCGATACCGGTCTTGTAAATGCCGCAAACAGTCAGCTTGCGGGCGCGCGGCGGCAATCCGTCGCCCCGCACAAAATATACGATCACCGCATCGTTCAGCTTCAGCTGCAAAAGCGCCGCAGTGTTGGCGGATATGATCACTTCAGGGGCATACCCGCTGTCTGTAAACCGTATGGGGCGGCCTTCCTGGAGAAATTCCAGCTTCGCGCCGGGACTGATGCCTTTAAAGATCATTCCTTCCGTTTCCCGGCCTTTTTTTACGATCACCGATTTGGTGGCGAATTCGTTGACAGCGGTTACTACGGGCAGGGCCTGCATCTGCCTGCGGAAGGAGGAATCCTGCGGGAACGGCACCTGTTCTGCCAGCGGGCCGGCATTCATCTGGTACTGGGTAACGTGCATATGGCCCCAGAAACTGAAGATCTTCTCGGAGATCACCTGCTGGAAGCCGTTGATCATTGCGGTAGCCAGTATCATGACCGCCACGCTGAAAGCGGTAGCGATCATGGCGATATTGATGATGAACTTGGTAAAGGAGGAAAACCGGTTGAAGGCAATCCTTCCGGCAATAAACATGGATACGCGCATGATGCAATTTAACAATAACAATTGTATATCTAAAACACCTAATATTATTGTGTTCCTTGCAGTTGCATTCAAAATGAAGGCTTCAAAAGGAAATTTATTATTACGCTGAAATCCTTAACTTTATTGGGTCATTATTCAATACATTATGTCAGTTATTCATGTCAGGAAAATAAAGGGCGACAGAGTATCTCTGCCTGAAAAAGAATTTAAAAAATTGCTTGCGAAAGCAGAAGAACTCGAAGATATTAAGGCTTTTGACCGCGCCATGAAAAGGATCAAATCAGGTAAAGCAGAATTCATTTCGTTAACCCAGGTAATGAAAGAAATGCCGAAGCGCTAGCTTAAGTATGA
>CBFHAF010000243.1:0-6985 GCA_965653435.1 uncultured Chitinophaga sp. | reverse complement strand
CACGATCTGGGCCGCCACGTCAGACAACGGGCTGTTCTGGTTCAACGAGAGCACCGGGCAGAAAGGGAATTACCGGCATAAGCTGGGGGATACCTGCAGCCTCAGCTCCAACGGGCTGAACACCGTGTATATAGACAGCCGGCAGCAGATCTGGACGGGCACGGAAGGCTTCGGGCTGAACAGGCTTATTCCCTCCACCGGCTGCTTTACACGCTATACCACCCAACAGGGCCTGCCCAGCGACTATATTTTTAAAATACTGGAAGACAACCGGGGCAACCTGTGGGTGACCACCTCGCGCGGCCTCGCCTGCCTGAACCCGAACACCGGTGCCATACAGGTGTTCACCAGCATCAACGGGCTGCTGAACGACCAGTTTAATTACAGTTCCGGTTATAAGGACAGGAACGGGAAAATGTACCTTGGCAGCGTGAAAGGCATGATCAGCTTCAATCCCGACCAGTTCCTGCCGGACACTTTCGTGGCGCCTGTGTACATCACCGGTTTCAACGTCAAGAACAAACCGACCTCGCAGGAAGACAAACGCGACCTGTTCTTTACCAAAAAGGTGGTGCTGCCCTACGACCAGTCCTCGTTCAGCATAGACTTCGCGGCACTGAGCTTTACCGCCCCCGATATGATCTCCTACGCGTACAGGATGGACGGGCTTGACAAAGAATGGACCTATCTCAAAACCAACCGTATCTTATATTTCACTGACCTGAAGCCTGGGTGGTATACATTCTGGGTGACCACAACACACACCAACGGCCGGCTCGGCGACCATCCCGCCTGGCTGGAGATCGAGATCAGGCCGCCTTACTGGGCCACGTCCTGGGCTTATGTGCTGTATGCCATCCTGCTCGCCAGCGGCTGTTATTATTTCATCAGGCGGTATCACAAACGGCAGATGCTGAAGCACAAACGGAAACTGGAAGAACTGCAGCTGAAAAAAGAAAAAGAACTGTACCAGGCCAAGGTGGATTTCCTGACGAACGTGGCCCATGAGATCAATACCCCGCTCACGCTCATCAAAGGGCCGCTGGAGCAGGTAATAGAGAACCCCGAGCTGCTGCATGCCAACCGCAACCATTTGCAGATCATGGAACGGAACACCAACCGGCTGGTGCAGCTCACCAACCAGCTGCTGGACTTCCGGCAAACGGAGGCCACCGGCTTCAGGCTCGATTTCAAGCGGCTCAACCTCTCGTCCATCCTGCAGGATACCTTCGACAATTTCAGGCTGCCGGCGGCGCAAAAGAAACTTGATTTCAGGATCAGGATGACTACGGAGGAGATCTACGCCTATGCGGACGAAGAGGGCATCAATAAAATATTCAGCAACCTCTTCAGCAACGCCATCAAATACGCGGAAAAGAAAGTAAAGGTAACGCTGCGGGAAAACGGGCGGAGCGTTATACTGGAAGTGGCCAACGACGGCCCGTTGATACCGGAAACCATGCGTGATAAAATCTTCGCGCCTTTTGTGCGCCTTAAAGAAAATGAAAAACAAAATGGCACAGGCATCGGGCTGTCCATTTGCCGCAGCTTAACCACCCTGCATAAGGGGGAATTGTATGCAGACCAGAAAGACGGCCTCAATACGTTTGTATTTATTCTGCCCGTTGGCCAGGCAATATCAACCGAAATATAACCACCGCTATGCAACCTGTTATTCTGCTTGTTGACGACAACGAAGAGATACTTGATTTTGTGAGCTCCATCCTTGAAGGCGAATATGCCATTCTCCGTTCCGAGAACGGCGAAGAGGCCATCAGCGTTCTGCATGCCGAGAGTGTGGACCTGGTGATCAGCGATGTGATGATGCCGCTGATAGACGGGCTGGAGCTTTGCAAGCGCATCAAGACCACCTTCGAGATCAGCCACATTCCTGTTATCCTGCTTACAGCCAAGAACACGCTCCGTTCCAAGATCGAGGGGCTGGAAACGGGGGCTGACGCCTATATTGAGAAGCCCTTCTCCCCTGCTTACCTCAAAGTGCAGATCGCCAACCTGCTTGCCAACCGCATCAAGATCAGGAAGTACTTTGCCAGCACACCGCAGGCGCCGATCAATACCATGGCGCATACGCGGGAAGACGAGGCCTTCCTCAACAGCATCTACGACTTTATCCTGCGGGAAATAGAAAACACGGAGCTGGACGTTGACCATCTTTCCCGCTTCGTCAATATGAGCAGGATCAGCCTGTACAGGAAGATCAAAGCGATATCGGACCTTACGCCGCATGAGCTGATCAACATCACGCGGCTGAAAAAGGCGGCGGAGCTGCTGGCGGAAAAGAATTACAAGATTTACGAGGTGGCAATGATGGTGGGATACAAATCACAAACGCATTTCGGGAAGAATTTCATCAAACAGTTCGGGGTAAGCCCCAGCCAGTATGTGATGCAAAAGAGATAAACAGGAGGAACCGGCGCCGGTACCGGAACAGCGCACGTTGTAAGGGATAAACAGGTCCATTCCGCAAAATAAATTCTACCAGGTTGCAGGTAGCAGGTGTATTCGGTTGCGGTTCAGGGACCAGGTTACCGCCAGCGGCTGTTCCAGGTACGGTTCCGGGTATACGTATTCCTACCGACGCAATATTTTCATAGCACATTAGTTCAATAAATACAGGAAAATCGGTTACATGTGCAATGAGAACAGCATTGCATGCCTGAAATGAGTGAAAAACGGCATTCTCGGGGAACGGATACAATTCTCCATAGGTGGTTACGGTTTGAATGGTTTATTGATAGAATATGGATATGCTCATCAAAAATGTATGCTGGGTGATCAATTCACAGTACCTAAGTTATACTATCTTCATTACTCCTGCTATAGAGCTTATTCGTAACAGCTGTAGTAATCGTACTACTTTGGCAAAAACAGCCGGGGAGATAGGTGCAGAGTATGTAAAAATGATTAATTTTACCGGATCAGTCTATCAGAACCGCACCTCCTATGAAAAGTATACTCATCGCAGACGACCATACCATTGTCAGGCTAGGCGTTTCGCATATCATATCCACGCTTCCCGCCCCTACTGCTGTTGAAGAAGCCTCCACTTTCGACGAGGTGATCGCGCAGCTGGAATCCAGGCCTTTCGACCTGCTCATCCTCGACATCAACATTCCCGGCGGCAACAACCTCCAGATGATAGACGCCGTAAAGCTGCGCCAGCCCAATATCCGGATACTTATGTTCAGCGGGTACGACGAGCAGCTGTTTGCTATCAATTACATGCAGGCCGGGGCAGACGGTTACCTGGTGAAATATTCCCCGGAAGAAGAGATCAGGTCGGCCATCAGCACAGTGCTCAACCAGCAGAAATACATGAGCGCCGGCACCAGGGAACAGCTGCTGAGCATGCTCAATTCCCAGCGCGAGCCCGTGCTGAATCCCTTATCCACCCTTTCAGGGCGGGAGGTGGAAGTGATGTACCTGCTTACCAAGGGCATTCCCGTGGCGCGTATTGCAGACATGCTTAACCTCCAGGTGACCACCGTGAGCACCTATAAAACCCGCATCTTCGAGAAGCTGCAGATCAGCAATGTGATTGAGTTGCTTGAAAAAGTGAAGATGTACAGCACTTCCATCTGACCATATTACCTGAGGGTGTGGAGCACGATGCTCACCCTTGTGCCCCCGCCTTCGTTCGGCTGCATTTTCAGCCTGCCGTTTATCAGCCGCAGCAGCTCCACCACGATCAGGAGCCCCAGGCCCTGGAACTCGTCCGGCCAGCGGTTGTCGCCTATCAGGTATTTCCCCGGCATATGCATATTGACCCGCTCCGCCAGCATGGGATGAACGCCGATCCCGGTATCGATGACGCGGATGATGACCACATCGTCGTGCCGCTCTGTTTCCAGGGTAATCGTACCGGCCGTGGTGTATTTCACGGCATTGTCCAGCAGGTTGTGCACAACTACCCCCAGCAGTTGCCGGTTTACCAGCGCGGGCTCGGTGCCGTTGGTATGATGAATGATCTCCACGTTGCGCATCTGCGCGATGGGCCTGAAGATATCGGCCTTTTCCTGCAACAGCACGTCCAGGTTGAGCATTTCGGAAGAGGAGCCGTTTTCCGAGAACTGCATTTTCATGTACTGGATCAGGTTCTCGATGAGATGGTACATGCGGTAATGCGTTTCATAGAGGGCAGCGTGCTGCTTGTCTTTTTCCTTCATGGAGCCCGTCATCAGCAGCAGGAACTTCATCGGGGTTTTAATATCGTGGGTGATGGCGGCTATCAGCCTTTGCTGCATCAGCGCCTGCTGGTGCAGCTGCCGTTCAGACGATTGCAGGAATTCCAGCGTTTCTTCCAGCTTGCGCGTCCGTTCAGACACATGCTGTTCCAGCATCCGGTTTTTATAATGACTGCGCGCAAGCCTGATGCGCATTAAAACGAACACGAGCAGGCCCAGGAAACAGGCCGCCAGCACTTTGAACCAGAGGGTCTCATACCAGGCGATCTGCACGGTGATATACAGCACCTTGTCCACGTAATTATGCCGCCCGAAGCCGCTCACTTTCCGGATGCGGAGCCGGTAATTGCCGGAATGGAGGCGGGAAAAGGAAATAGACCGGTCATTTTCCACCGGCAGCCAGATATCGTCCCCGTCGCCTTCGAGGGTGTAGAACATCTGTAGGTTGTAGCGGTCGCCATAATAGGGCGTATTCACTTCCAGGCGGAACTGCCGGTAATTGTTAGGCAGCAATACGGTGTCGCTCAGCGCAATGCGGCGGGTGTCCATTTCCATCATATCAAGGAACAATCCCTTGTCGGGCACTTCGGGCCGGACGTCTCCCGGCTGGAACACCACCAGGCCGTCCAGCGAAGGAAGTGACAGGCTGCCGTTAGCCAGCTTCAGGGCGCAGGGCTGGCAGCCGCCGTTGAATTCGTTGGTATAAAAACCGTTGTATTTGGAGTAATAGAGATAAAAAACATAAGAGGTTTCCCCCCGGGCATACGCCAGCAGGTCGTTGCGCGATACCTGGAAAAGGCCTTTGTTGGTGGTGATCCAGAAATACCCGTTGTCGTCCGGGATCATGCAATGGGAGGCGGACAGGTATTGCATTTTGTCCAGCGGCATCTGGTGCACCCGGCCGTTCAGCAGCAGGAAAATGCCTTTGTCGTAAGTGGTGATCCAAAGTTCTTTGGGTGTTACTACGTAAAGGCTGCGCACATAACGCCCGCTGAGGCCCGCAATAGTGTCCACTTTCGCGTTGCTCAGCTTAACCCTGAAGAGCCCCTTGCCGGAGCCGACCCATAGAACGCCGGGTTGTTCGCAGGCGAAATAAGAAACATCCGGCACGGCGGCGGTGAGCAGCAGGGGCACGGGGTCCGGCTTGTCGGTATCCAGGTAATAGATGCCCGTATGTTTCGTCCCGATCCACAACCGGCCATCGTGCCCGGCAAACAGCTGGCTGATCTCGTCGTGCAGTTCCCGCTCCCACAGTAACTCCGAAAAATCCTTATTGAACTTGAGCAGCTTCCAGCCTACCTTGTACCAGTGGTTGCCCTGTTCGTCCGTTTGCAGGGAATAATTATCCCCCCTGTTGTATTGTTGCAGCAGCGGCAGCTGCTTAACGTTGCCCTGAGCGTCAAAAGTATACCCCTGGGGGGTAACAATGCCATCAGGACCGAATGAAGCCTGCGAATAGTAGACATTATTCCGTGCCATAACCGCCCGCATGGGCCTGAACTGTTTCTTTGTGATCACGAACAAACCTTTCGTCAGGCTGCCCAGGAAAAGCTTGTCGCGCCGCGCATCGTAATAAACGCACATGATCTCCTGCCGGTCGAAACTAAAATTATGCAGCACCCTCCTGGAGTACAGCGTTCCTCCCTCTCCTTCCGCCAGACTGTACAGGTTGCCTTCCAGGTATACGAACATTTGCCCGGCCACATAATTCCAGTGCAGCACCATTTTGTTCCCGTGCTGGCGGTAAGCAGGGTCTGCGGGCAGGTCGCCCAGCAGCGTTGCGGGCTGTTGACCGTTCCTGTGCAGGTAAATGAACCGGCCGCTTGCGTCCAGGTGATAGAGATGCTGCCGGAACGTAAAGAAGTTCCATGGGTTCGTATAGGCGTATCTGCCGCTGAAGTTTGATTTGTTCTTATCGAAATAGGACCAGGCGCCCCCGGAAACGAGGTAATAGGAATGCGCACCGGTGGGAACAAGGTACTTGCCGTCGTTCCCGATCATACCCGCGAAAAAATTGGGAAGGCCTACTATGGGAAAAATACCGGTGCTGTCGCCATGGCCGATGAAATAATCATAATCCCGCGTTGCCGGGAGGTGTTTCCCTCCAAAGACAGCCACCCCCTTGCTGACACCGATAACCTCCATATCCTCCGTGCGGGCGAAAAGCGTTTTCCTGTCTGCGCCGGGATACAGGAAAGCCATGCGGCTGCTGCGTATCGGGAGGTCGGCGCTGTTGAAGTTCCTGAACTTCTTGCCATCGAAGCGTACGAGGCCGCTTTCCGTGGCCATCCACAGGAAACCGTCGCTGTCAGGCGCAAGGAACTTAACGCTGTTCTGCGGCAAACCGTTCTCATCGGTGAAATGCTCCACTGTATAAGGTAGTGAGTCGACAATATCACCGCCAGCAGCACTTAAAGTACCACCAATTAAACCAAGTAGTAAAACAAACGATCTCATGGCCCTTCAAAAAAGAATCCGGTTGGTATACTATATAAGTGCGTTGTTAAAGATATAAACGCAGTAAGCGAGGGGGTTTCCGACGTTTCATATACAAAAAAACATAGCTATATAGAGATGGATTAATCCGCTCCATCCGGCGGAATCTGACGCAGCAAATATAAAACTGAATTATTCGGATTCCTAAGCGAATGGCTTGTTTTTTTGAAAATAAAATAGAAGCAGAAACAAGAATATCACATATAAAAAAACTTTCAAAAATAAGCCCATACAGCAATAGCAGGAACCAAAAAATAGGTGATTTACGTTATATTTAAGGTAAA
>CBFHAF010000242.1:0-6995 GCA_965653435.1 uncultured Chitinophaga sp. | reverse complement strand
CGAACTGAAGTAAAAAAGGGTTACTCCAAAACAGAGTAACCCTTGCTCTATAAGCCGGCAAAATTATTCAGATAATTTGGTAGCGAACTCGCCTTCCAGTTCTTCGATGGCGGTTTGTTTCGTCATCAGGAAATTGTTCTGCGACCTGGCTTTCGTCCACCGGCCCAGCCTTGCATTGTATTCGCCGCCAAGCATGTACCAGTAACCGAGGTCCGCCGTGTGATACGAGAGGAAGAGGGTATTGGAACCGGCCATGTAATATGGCTGGGCCTTCAGGGTGAGGGGATTTATGGCATCATACCAGTCTGTGTTCGCGATCTTATAACCTTTTTGCGGCGGGCCTTCCGTCCAGAGGCTTCCGCCGTTGGAGATAAAGAGCACATCCACAGGGCGTGAATCCACGGTGATATTAGTGCCTTCAAACACAGCCACGCCGGATGCATAGCCGCTATTGGCCATGAGGCCGCCGGTTTTGTTGCCGAAGCCGTCGCCGTCCTGTTTCGTATAGTCGAAATACCTGATCCAGTTGGAAGAAGAAATATCCGTGGAGCTGCCACCATTGATACGCCTGCCCGCGCCGCCTACGTAGAAGTAGGTGCCTTTGGCCGCGGTACCGGAGGTAAGGTTGAACTTGAACGTGCGCATGCTGCCGGTAGCCCATCCAGCGGCAGGATAGCCGGTGGGCGTGGAATTGGTCGCATTATTGGTGGTAACCAGGGAGAATGGCGTAACGGAAAAGTCGATGTCGCGGGTAGCCAGGAGCTGGAAATATTCATAGTTACCATCTCCTCCTTTGATATCCGTAGCCATACCGGCAATAATAACCGGCGCGGTAGTGATCTCAGCGCTGAGCACCACTATGTCCTCCGTCTTGCGGAGACGGAATTGCGGTGCAACGGAATCTTCCCTTACCTGCTTATTAAACGGAATGCCGTAGAAATTGGCCAGTACCGGCGCTGGCACGTTCGCAACCTCGCTGGTTGTTTCCGTATGCAGGTTGATATTGCCAAAGCCGTCGTTGAGCGTTTTGTCGCCGCCCAGCTTGTCCCCTTCCTGTGGCAGCGGGTCAAAGCCGCCTTTTACGATCGCTACCAGCGTGCTTTCATAGTTATCCGGGTTCTTCAGCAGCTTGTCCACCGGCACACGGTTCACGGCGATGGGCACATTGGAAGACACTTTCACGATGTCTTCAGCGGAAATGCCGGTCACCTGCAATATGCCGTTCTCTTTTTTCAATACAGCGCCTTCCACCTGTACGATAACCGAATCGCCTGGAACATAATTGGCGGCCGCGCTGCCGAGCACGATGGAAATGCCGCGGAGGCCGATACGGCGGGCATCCTGTATGCAAAGCAGGCCCGCGGGCATGTTGCCGCCGGAATGGTCTGATACCACTACGCCGGTAAGCCTGTCCGAGCCGAACATTTTTTCTTTCGTAAGCGTCACGTCCTGGCCTTTGTACAGGTTCCGGAGGTCGTACATGGAAAAGTACGGGCTTACGCGGGCGCCGGGATAATTATCATCCGCGCAGCCCCACAGGCAGGCTAATGACAGTAAAAGGAAAGAATATATGATTGAATTTTTCATTATACTTTTTTTAGTGCTTAACAACTGTTCTTTGAGCTTAAGGTTTCTGCCACCATACCTGCGTGGAGATCACGTCAGGCCCCTGCGCCGCGACGGCCAGCTTGTAATTGGTGGGGTTGGTGGATTGCACATATATGGGATAGGTCATCCTGGCGGGCATCACACCGTTATTCCTCAGGCCTGCTCCTTTAGGCAGCACGGGGTGGCCGGTACGGCGGTATTCGAACCATTGCTGCATGTCCACTAAAAAGAGCGCGTAATATTTCTGCAGATGGATCTGCTCCATTTTTTCTTCCGGCGTTCCTGCTTCCATCCACTGGATGTCTGCGGCTGTGAGATAATCGGTAACAGGCACATCCCAGGTGGGCAGCCAGTACTGGATACCTGCCTGCACGCCTGCATTGTATTCGGCTTCAGCACTGCCGGTGGAGATATATCCTTTCACGATGCATTCAGCCTTGATGAACTTTATTTCCGCGAACGGGAATATCAGGCCCGTCATCGGGTCGTTCATTAAGGTAGGCACATTGGTGCTGGTGGTGGAATAGAAGTAGGATTTTTTGACCGGGTTCTCTCCTACTGCATATCCGCTGGGAATACCCTGGTAACCGCCCTGGTAAGGCGCAATGCGGAGCCTGTTCGCGCCGCCGCTGCCCCAGGTGGGGATGTCGAGGCGGGGATCGTTCCAGGCCACGAGGTGATCGATAAAGAATTTCGCGATGCCGGGAGCGGTGAAGTCCTGCCCGCGCACAGTCATCAGCGGGGAAACATACGGGCCTGCCCCGGTCCAGTCCAGTACGGCGGATTCGCTAACGTTCGCAATAACCGGGTAAGTGCTGGCCTTCGTTTCCAGTATTTCTTTGATCTTGGCCTGCGCCTCTGCACCAGCATCGGCCTTGTGCGCTACTCTCAGCAGCAGGCGGAGATACAGGGAGTTGCCGAACTTACGCCACAACGATGCAGAACCGTTATACACCGGGTCCGCGGAGGTCTGAAGGAGGTTGATGGCGCCGGTAAGGTTTGCGTTGGCTTCTTCCAGCTTTTTGAAAATGTCCAGGTAAATATCTTTCTGCCTGTCGAACGTCGGCTCGTAGATGCCTTGTTCCTTTGCCAGGTTAGACTGGAAGTAAGGCAGATCGCCGTAAGTATCTGTAAGAACGGAATAGATCCATGACTGGCAGATGAGCGCAATGCCTTTGTAAGTCATGCTGTCCTTGTCGTTACCCGCATACCGGTAAACGTCCTTGAAGTTGGTCAGTTCCGAATACAGGCCGTTGTAGAGATAATCCGCCCAGTTGGAACGGAAATCGTACCTGAACACTTTACCTTCCGCATCGCTCTGTTCCACGGTCACCTGCATCAGCTCGTTGTTGAAGTTGCGGTTGCGCAGCTGCAGATAACCCATGGCGCCTACGAGCGCGGGCGGCAGCAATTGCTGCGGCAGGGCTGTGGGGCTGGCGTTCGGGTCGGTGTTCGTTTCTTCAAAATCTTTGGTGCAGGAAGTAGCGATCAAACTGATCAGTGCTGCAACCATTGAAAGTTTATATATGATTCGCTTCATGTTTATTCGAATTAAAATCCAACAACTAAGTTAAAGCCAATGGTACGGGTAGACGGGAACTGCCCTGTTTCAAAACCCTGAACGATATCCGTACCGGCAAGCGTGCCGAATTCAGGATCGAACATCGGCCAGTCTGACCAGATGAACAGGTTACGGCCGTATACGCCTACGGTCGCCCTCTGCAGGCACAGCCTTTTCTGCGTGCGGGAGCTGAGGTTATAGTCGAGGCGGGCGTCCCTGAATTTGATGAAGTCTGTGCTGAAAGTGCTGCCTTCAGCATTGTCTGTGCCATAATGTGAGCGGTAATATTCGTCGATATCTGTAGCGATCACGTCGTTGGGCCTGTATTTACCGTCGGAGCCCATTATTACGCCATTCCCGATGATGCCGTTGTAACGGCCGGGGAGCGTTTTGGTGAGCTTCCCCTGTTCTGCCATTTTATAATGCATGAGGGAATGCGCTACTGCGCCGTATTGCGCGTCGAACAGGAGGTTCAGTCGGAATTGTTTGTAGCTGAATTCGTTGCTGAAGCCCAGTTTCCATTTGGGAATGGTATTGCCGAGGTATTTCACTTCCTGGGAGATCAGCGCGAAGCCGGTTTTTGCATCGTAAACAACCTGTCCGTCCGGGGCGCGAACGTATCCCCTTCCGTAGAGGTCGCCCATGCTGCCGCCTACATTGGCAACGATCTGGCCGCCGCCTACAGGGCCTGTTCTCAGCACCACGGAACTGTCCAGCAGCTGTTCAACCCTGTTCCTGTTCGCGGAGAAAACGATATTGGTATTCCATTTAAAGCTGCTGCGGGAAGAAACGGGCGTGCCGTTCAACGCTATTTCAATCCCCCTGTTGCTTACCTCTCCCGCGTTGATGAGGATCTGGCTGAAACCGGAAGCCCTGTCTACGATACGTTTAAGGTGCTGGTCTTTTGTGTTGCCGATATACAGCGCCACGTCAAAACCAAAGCGGTTCTTGAACATTTTCGCAGCCGCGCCCACTTCGTAGGAATTGGTCCTGAGCGGCTTCAGATCAGGATTAGCCAGCAGGGAAGGATTCTCGAGGCCGCCATTGTAGAAGGGGCCGGCCGTTGCATAATTGTATGCGGTGAGGTAAGCGGCGGTACCGCCACTGCCCACGCTGGATGCGGAGAACCGCACTTTTGCATAGTTTACGGATGCAGGCATTTTAAATACTTCAGAAAGCACAAAGCTGGCGTTGGCGGACCCGTATAAGAAACCTGCGTCATCGGAACGGAGCGGGGTTGCCAGCGTACTGGTATAGTCCTGGCGGCCGGTGAAGTCCACGAACAGGTAATCTTTATATGCTAATGCCAGCATCCCGTACCCGCTGTTGATGCTGTATTTGCTTTTGTAGGGCATGGTTGCCAGCGGGCCTGCGGCATTCGCAAAGGTGTAAATACCGGGCTGCGTAAGTGAATCCGCGCGTACTTCGTCCCTGTTGTAATTGTTCCTGAGTATGCTTCCGCCCAGGGTACCGGAGATCTCGAAATCGCTGCCGATCTTTCTGCCATAACGCAGCAGGAAGTCGGTGCTGGATTCCATCCCGAAGATATTCTGCGTGCGGTAGCTGCCTTTGGTGAGCTTGGAACCGGCGTCGTACGGGCGTTTCTGTGCGCGTTGTTCGTAACCGAGGTCCACGGAGGTCCTTACCATCAGGCTCAGCTCTTTCGTGAAGTTGTAAGTAGCCGACACGTTGCCGGTCACGTTATGGCGGTTGGATTCGTTGATGAACTCATAAGCTACGGCATACGGGTTCTCGGGGAACGAGCTGTAGGGGAATTTGATCTTCCTGCCTTCTTCACCTGTTTGCCAGTAGTTGCGCAGCCAGTCCAGATCTGCATTCGGCTGCCAGAAAATGTACCAGTACATGATGGACTGGTTGCCATAACCCGCGCCAGGCAGGTTATCGCTGGACTTATTGGTATAGTTCACTTTAGCCGTGATCTGCAACTTGTCGTTCACTTTGGAGTTTACGGACAGCGCCACGGTATTGCGGCCATACCCCGTGTTGGGCATGATCCAGCTGTTGCTCACATTGGTAATGGAGAAGCGGGCGGAAGTCCTGTCCGTGCCGCCATCCAGGCTGATGGAATTAGTATATGTTTCGCCGGGGCGGAAATATTCATTCACTTTATTTACATAAGGTACCCAGGGCGTTCTTTCCTTGCCTACTCCCTGTGTTTGGGGATCGTACTGGAAGAAGCTCTGGCCGTCGAAGCGGGGGCCGTATGCGGAGCTGGTGCCGCTGGTGCTGGCGCCGTCTACCGTAGTGCCGTAGGAATAATATGCCATACCATCGAGGCCCTGGCCGTATTCATACTGCAGGTCGGGCCAGCGGTTCACGTATTCGCGGCTGAGGTTGGAATTGACCGTTACACCCAGGCCTTTCTTTTTACTGCTGCCGGATTTGGTGGTAATGATCAATGCGCCGCCTGCGCCACGCTGGCCGTATAATGCGGCAGCGCCGGGGCCTTTCAGCACGGTGATGGTCTCAATATCGTCGGGGTTGATGTCGTTCAGGCCGCTGCCATAGTCGGCGGGCATGTTGTCGCTGCCGGTGCCGTATACGCTTTCTCCGGCTACTGCGGTGCGGGCGCCGCTGGAGTTGTTGATCACCACGCCGTCTACCACCACAAGTGCTTCGGTGATACCTGTCAGGTTGCTTTCACCGCGCAGCACGATCTTGTTGGAACCGGTGGGGCCGCTGCCGGAGCGGACCAGGTTGAGGCCGGCTACTTTACCGGACAGCGCGTCTGTCCAGTTGTTCGAAACAGCGTCGGTGAGCTGCTCGTTCTTTACCACGGTGGCAGCATAACCCAGCGCTTTTTCATCGCGTTTGATGCCGAGGGAAGTCACCACCACCTCGTCGAGGCTTTTAGGATCAGGCAGTAGCTGCACATCCAGGCGGCTGGTTTTGGTTACGGCAAATTCGCGGGGAAGGTAGCCGATAAATGAAAATATAAGCCTGTTGGAACCGGAAAGTGCAAGGGTATAAGAACCGTCAGGGTTGGTCACTACGCCTTTATTACCGGATTTGGTCTTGATGTTCACCCCTACCAGCACTTCTCCCTTTTCGTCTGTCACCCGTCCTGTTATCACAATGCCGGTATCTGCCTGGTAAGCGGCGGAGGCGGGATATTCCGTTGTTTTGGCTTCCGGAAAAGAAGCGCCAGGATAAATGTCAGCCTTACCAAATGCAATGCTACTGGCAAACAATTGCAGGCCGGAGATAAGTAGGAAAAAATGTTTCATTCAACAAAGTTTTGTAAGTAATTATAACCCCGTTATAACAGATAGAAAAGACCGCTACGACTAGCTCAGCTTTAAAAAACGTTTTCAGATTTCAGTTACTGTTCAAGGCGCAAAGGTATATGCCCGGTTTTAAAGTCAATGTTAAGTGATTATTAAGTCAAGGCGACGCCGCAGGGACGCGGGAAAATGGAAGATAGCAACAGGAATCCTGCTCCTGTAGCCTATCTGAGGCAAAGCGACGTATTACATTCATAGCGTTACTGACTTTGGTCTGTTTACTTTAATAGGAGCCAATTTGCTGATACAGAATTAAAGCGGCTGCGGCTGGCCGTGGAGCCAGGCTACATACGTGAAATTTTAAAACCTCCCCGGACACCTTCCGCGGGCTCTCCCGGAAATCCCGGCTAATGATGCATTACACCCGGTTTTTGGACCAGGTATTCGTGGAATTCATCTTCATTGACTTCAATCGCGCTAAGGGACAATGCTAAAGTATAGAAAAAACGAAATTAAACAAAATTAAAATAAAGATAATTATATAAAACACGATATGAAATATAGCGAAAGCAATTACTTTC
>CBFHAF010000241.1:0-7005 GCA_965653435.1 uncultured Chitinophaga sp. | reverse complement strand
GCCGGGTGATGCCTTCGGTGGCTTTGATAAAGGCGAAGCTGATCCTGATCTTCTCCACCTGCATCTGCCGCACGGCCATCCAGTTCACATTTCCCTGGAACTTGGAGATGTCTATGCCGTGAATGGAATAATTAACGGGAATGTCTATCCCGAATTCCTCGTACCGCACGAATTCGAGCGGCTCCCTGTTCCGCAGCAGCCACCAGGCACCGGCGATCACGGCTGCTATCAGTATAAAAAAGAAGAAAATAAGGGGGCGGCGTACGCGTTTGGTTCTGGCCACGGCGGTGTTGAGCTTTTCTGTTCTCCTTAAAAATCAACAGCAAGTATAGGGCAATTTTTTGTGCTGTGCACGAAAGGCCGTATTGTTGTCGTAAATTTATGATCCTAAAGAGGCCCGATTTATGCCGAAACCGAACCTGAATGATGCATTGAACTTCCTTTCCAAATTCACGCTGCGCCGCGGCTGGAATGCGGGAAAAGTGCTGGGAAGCTATTACTGGAGCAAATGGCGGAAAAAACCCATTCAATGGGGTTTGCCCATTTCCATCTCCTTTGAGCCCACCACTTCCTGCAATTTACGCTGCCCCGAATGTCCCAGCGGGCTGAGGGCGTTCACCAGGCCAACGGGTATGCTGGAAAATGAATTCTTCCGCAAAACCATCGACGAGCTGCATAAAGAGCTGCTGTACCTCATCTTTTATTTCCAGGGCGAGCCATATCTCAACACCGCCTTCCTGGACATGGTGAAGTACGCTTCCTCCAAAGGTATTTATACGGCTACCTCCACCAATGCCCACTATTTAACGGATGCGAATGCACGTAAAACGGTGGAAAGCGGGCTGGACAGGCTGATCATTTCGATAGACGGCACCACGCAGGACGTATACACGCAATACCGCGTGGGCGGGCACCTGGACAAAGTGATCGCCGGCGCAAAGAACATCGTGAAATGGAAAAAGGAACTGAATTCGAAAAAACCCTTCGTTTTCTTCCAGTTCCTTGTCGTAAAACCCAACGAGCACCAGATAGAGGACATTAAAAAACTGGCGGCGGAGATCGGGGTGGACGAGGTGCGCTTCAAAACCGCGCAGGTATACGATTATGAGGAAGGCAACCGCCTGATACCCACTATCGACAAGTATTCCCGCTACCATAAGAACAACGACGGTACCTATTCCATCAAAAACAGGCTCAGCGATCATTGCTGGAGGCTCTGGCATTCCCCGGTGATCACCTGGGACGGGCTGGTGGTGCCTTGCTGTTTTGATAAAGATGCTACGCACCGCCTCGGCAACCTGAAGGAATCCAACTTCAAAACGCTCTGGCACAACGATAACTACGTGCGTTTCCGTTCCCAGATCATCAAGGGCCGCAAGCATATCGATATCTGCGCTAACTGCAGCGAGGGTACGAAAGTGTGGGGGTAGGGCTATTCTTCGGGATTAGTTTTCACTTTATTGGCTTCCGCTTTGCGGCGGTGCCGCCTGTTCTTGAAGTTGTTGAACAGCTTTATGCCGAATCGCACGGCAACGAATTCCAGCGCGGTGAGCGCAGCCTTGGTCAGCACCGATTTAGCGGACCCGCTTTGCCAGAGGGTTTTAGCCATTCCGCCCAGGAAGCCCATGGCGCCGCTGTTGGCAATGCCGGGCACCACGGAATTAACGGCCATTTTCTTGTAATTCCCTTTAAGATGATCAATGCGGCTGCCCAGCTGGTTTTCCAGCCGGCGGCTTTTTTGCTGGAGCCGCGCAATCTCCTGATCCAGCATTGCAAGGTTCTTGACTTTAACTTTCGCCATGTGTAGGAAGGTAAAATTTAGTCATTGGATGCTTTTCGTTTTTCTTCCCTGCGCTCTTCGATCTTTTCTTCCATCTCCTCTATTTCCTCTACCAGCTCAGCCGCGAGCATATTCGCCAGCGGGCGCTGGATGAGCCCTTTCCGGAAAAAGATCATCACCAGCAGCAGCACGATAAAAAAACCTGCGGCGCAGGAAAACCCGAGGGTCATACTGCCCGTTCTTTCTCCGATCCAGAAACCAAGCACCATGCCGAGGAACACGACCACAAAAAAGAACAGCAGGAAAGCCATGATCAGCGAAAAGAACAAGCCCAACGCTTTCGACAGCTTTCCCGCTGCCTGCAATTTGATAAGGTCCAGCCTGGTTTCCAGGTATTCCCTGGCCACCTTGCCTGTTTCCGTAAAATAATTGGAAAAGTTATCTTCCATGCATAATGATTTTAAGATGCTGAAATGGATATCAAGTTAATTCATTTTCCATAGCATCTTCAAATTGCTGCTTTTTTGCACGGAACTTATCTTTCAGTTTGTCCGCCTGGAACTTCAGCTTGCCTACCAGTTCTTCCTTTTTGTCGGAATTCAGGAAATAACCCACGGCTACGCCTACAGCGGCTCCTACTATAAAAGATACCACTGCTTTTGAACTTCTGCTCATAATCAAGAGTTTTTATAAGGTGAAAGAAATCGGGTTTCAGAGAGTACGGGGTGCCCATTCAACTCCACAATTAAGGTTACAAACTTTGTTCCACAATTGTTCAGTCACCCGGATTAAACATAAAAACAACATTATTGGCCTTTCTGTTAAATCTGGCAAACTTTGTGATCATCCTAAAATCCCGTAAATTATATTACACCCAGCAACCAAACTATGAGCCATCTCGACAACGAACGTTTAAAGCAGATTGTTTTTCTCCTGATCCTCGCCTTCCTGGCCATTATCCTCTTCAAGGAGCTGTACGCCTTTTTCCCGAGATTCCTCGGCGCGGTCACCTTTTATGTGTTGTCCCGCAGATATATGTTCAGGCTGGTGGAGGTGCGCAAATGGAGAAGGCCCTGGGCGGCGGCTACCATCATGATCCTGTCTTTCCTTATCATCCTCCTGCCCTTCGGGCTGCTGGTGAATATGCTCACTGCCAAAGTGGCCTACGCCATCAATCACTCTTCCGAGCTGATCAAAGGGCTGGAAAAAATAAACCAGCAGCTGCAGCAGAATACGGGCTTCAACCTGATGACGGAAGCGCGGCTGCAAAAGATCCAGGAATACATTACCAATGTGCTGCCGGGCTTTGTGGGCGCGACTTTCAATACCCTCACGGCCGTGGCTATCATGTATTTTATCCTGTATTTCATGCTGGTGAACGCCCGTGAAATGGAGGAAGCGCTATACGAATATATCCCGCTGAAAGACGAGAACGTGGAGCTGCTGGGCGCGGAAATGAAGAATATGGTGGTGAGCAATGCCATCGGCATACCGCTCATTGCCCTTATCCAGGGGGTGATCTCGCTCATCGGCTACCTGGTCTTCGGCGTGCCGGAACCCGTGTTCTGGTTCGTGGTCACCTCTTTTACGGCCATGCTGCCTATTATCGGTGCGGCCGCGGTGTATGTGCCGATGGGCCTGTACCTGCTGTCCGCCGGGCAAACCTGGCAGGGCATTGCCGTGCTGGCCTATGGTTTCGGCGTGGTAGGGTCCAGCGACAATATTTTCAGGATGCTGCTGGCGCGGAAGATCGGGGACGTGCACCCGCTGATCACCATTTTCGGCGTCATCATAGGCATCAGCCTTTTCGGCTTTATCGGCCTGATCTTCGGGCCCCTGCTCATATCGCTCTTCATCGTGCTGCTAAAGATCTACTCCAACGAATACCTGGTCAAGAAACGCGAGGTAAAGGTGGTGAAAACCGCGCACGCCAAAGAAAAGCAGATGAAACAATCGGGGGAATAACTCCACAGATTGTTGATCAGCTTTTATAATAATTATTTTCATTAATGTACTTCCACACGGCATCTGGCACCATGTACCGGATGCTTTTGCCTTCCTGTATCCATTTGCGGATGTTGCTGGAGGAAATATCCAGCATAGGGGCGTTCACGATAGTGGCCCTTGCACCGAAAGTGTCCGATACCGGGTGCTCCGGGCGGTTGTACACATATATTTCATAATTATCCAGCAGCTGGCGATAGTTTTTCCAGCGGGGAATATTCTGAAAGCTGTCGCTCCCCATGATCACAACAAATTCCTGGGTGGGGAATTTCTCGGTCAGGTAGGTAAGCGTATCAATGGTGAAGGAAGGGCGGGGAAGGGAGAACTCGATATTGCTCACACGCAGGCGCGGCTCGTCCTGGATGGCCATTTCGGCCAGGTGCAGGCGGTGATGTTCGTTCAGCAGGCTGGAAGAGGCTTTCAGCGGGTTATGGGGCGAAACCACCAGCCATACCTTATCGAGGTCTGTATGATAGGCCATAAAGCTGGCGATGATCATATGCCCGGTATGGATAGGATTAAATGATCCGAAATATAAACCGATTTTCATGGGGGCAATATACCTAAAATTGTCCGCTCACTCCAACGGTTTGAAGTGTTCGAACACATGCCCGCATTCCCGGCAGTAGTGGATGGCCCGGCAAAGCGTGCTGCCAAAAGGCGAGCGCAGGTAAGTGTTTTCGCTGTTGCAATGGGGGCAGGCGGTATGCATGAGTATTTCCGAGTAGGCCTCGCCGTTATGGACCTGCGGCGGCGCTATCCCGAAGTTCTTCAGTTTTTCTTTCGCGCTTTCCGCCATACGGTTACTGTTCCAGTGCGCTTCCCTGTCTATTTCAACGGTAACGCTGGCGCCCAGCTCTTTTTCCAGGGTGCTGCGGATGTTGTTGCGGATCAGCTCCACCGCGGGGCAGGCGGAAAAAGTAGGGATCATTTTGATAAGTACGGCTTCATTGCCGGTGATCTCCACATGGGTGATCATCCCCAGGTCCAGGACGTTCAGCACCGGGATCTCCGGGTCCATCACCTGCTCCAGGGCTTTGTATATCCTGTCTTCCGTTATCGTCATATGCATTGGTTACCAGATCGCTTCAGGGTCTAACCTGAAAACGTATCCCATTTCATCCAGCAGGGGCTGGAGGTATTCTGTATGATATCCCTTTCGGCCGCCATATGCGGGCGTTACAGCTTTTTCATCAGGCAGGTTCAGGCCGGCTACCGCGAGGATATTGTAGATCCTGTCCATCCATTGTTCCTTCAGCGCGGCTTCCCCGGCATAGATCTTTTCTGCCGTCAGCAATTGTTCCGCTTCAGGGTGAGGCTCAAAAATCCCAAGCGCCAGCGGGAAACAGGTGTTGAGCGCGCTCTGCATGCGGGCGTAACTTTCTTCCCCCGCCCGGCACAGCTGCGTGATCCAGGCGTTGGCATGCAGGGTATGGTATTTTATCTCGCCTTTCAGCTTGCGCGCCAGCGGAACCAGCGGCTCAAAGGAGCTTTGCTGCAGCTGCTCCCAGCGGATGGCCTCCGCATGGTCGAACAGGAAGTGGCGCATGAGGCTGAAATCGTATTCACCGTTGGGCATTTCCACGAGGTGGCAGCATTTGTATTCTTTTTCCCCGCGGAGGAACGCGAAGCGGTCCGGATCGGTACCCTGCAGGTTTTCATGCAGGATGCGGTAAAGCGCCCAGGCGTGGCCTATTTTGTCCTGCGCCATGGAGGAAAAAGCGATGTCTTCCTCCATGATCGGGCCGAGGCCCGTCCATTCGGAGTTCCGGTGCCCCTGCACCAGGGCGTCGTCTGCCATGGCGGTAAGCAGGTAGCCGATGGCTTCATTCCTTGTCATTCGTGGATTTTTTAAACTTGTTGATCTTCTCCATTACCTTGAAGCCGCTGGCGTCGCGGTAAGTTTTTTCGAGATTGTTGGCGAACATATCCTCGTCTTCGGTATCGAAAGAGAGAATGTCCGCGCTGCGCACCACCCAAAGGTTCACGCATTTTTTGCGGCGGGCAAATTGTTCTTTCGCGAAAACGAGCGCCAGCTGGGCATTGGGAGCATGCACGCAGCCTACATGCTCATGATGGGCCCCGCGTTTTTCCTGGTGGAAAACCTCATAAACATTCCAGTTCTCTCCTTCCTGTACGGTAACGGGTTCCCCGCCGGTATTGAGTTTCAGGCGTTTTACGCGGGGGTCTAATGATTGGTTGTCCATGCTTGTATCTTTATGCAACCGGGGCGGTTGTTTTTTCGGTCGGGTTCATTAAAGCCTTGCGCACCCAGCGGCCGTGTTCTTCCGCCCATTTCCGCACGTCAAGCCTTTCTTTGTTGCAGGGGCCGCCGCCGTTGATGACTTTCTTGAACAGGTCCCAGTCCGGGTCGGAATAAGACCATTTGCCGGTGGCCGGGTCTTTTTTCAGTTTCCCGTCCGGCAGGGTGAGGCCCAGGTCCCAGATCTTAGGCACGTAAGCGTCCAGGAACTGGTTGCGCATATCGTCGTTGCTGGCCATCTTTACTTTCCATTGCATCAGCTTTTCGCTGTGCACGGAGGATTTGTCCGGCGGGCCGAAGAAGTGCATGATGGGCTGCCACCAGCGGTTAAGCGCATCCTGCACCATGGCGCGCTGGGCGGGCGTTCCGGTAGCGAGCTCAATAAATGCGTCGTGGCCTTGTTTCAGGTGGAAGCTTTCTTCGTAGCAGATCCTTTCCAGCGCACGGCAATAGGGGCCGTAGGAGCCTTTGGCGTTGGCCACCTGGTTCACGATGGCGGCCGCGTCTATCAGGAAGCCGATCACCGTAACGTCCGCCCAGGTTTCAGCCGGGTAATTGAATACGTTGGAATATTTGGATTTTCCGCTCAGCAGGTCGTTGATCATTGCTTCGCGGCTTTTGCCAAGGGTTTCGGCAGCATTGTAAAGCAGCTGGCCGTGGCCGATCTCGTCCTGCACCTTGGCGATGAGTGCGAGCTTGCGTTTGAAACCGGGCGCCCGGGTTATCCAGGTGCCTTCGGGCAACGCGCCGATGATCTCAGAATGGGCATGCTGCTCTATCAGCCGGATAAGCTGCCTGCGGTATTCAGACGGCATCCAGTCCCCGGGCTCTATCTTTTCTCCACGGGCAATGCGGGCTTCAAATTCGGCGAGCTTTTCCGGATCATCGTGCAATTGTTCTTCGTTCAACTGCCGTTTGTTCGGCTCGTCAAAGATATATCCACCTCCGTACATGGAAT
>CBFHAF010000240.1:0-7009 GCA_965653435.1 uncultured Chitinophaga sp. | reverse complement strand
ACCGCCCGCTTAACAAGCGTGGAAAGTTAAATGCCCCGGAAATGGCCACCAGGCTGCTCTCCCGGGGTGTCGTGCCTGAGCTCATCATCTCCAGTCCCGCGAAACGGGCCCGCTCTACAGCCCGTATCATGGCCAAGGAATGGAAATATCCCAAGGAGGCCATTTTGCTGGAAGAAGAGCTGTATCTCTGCTATGCCTCCACTTTCCTGAAAGTGATCACGAAAATAGACGATGACTTTAACGCCGTGGCCATTTTTGCCCACAATCCCGGCATTACCGATTTTGCCAACTACCTCACAGAAGAAATAAGAATCGACAATGTGCCCACTACGGGCATTTTTGGTATTGAGGCGGATACCGAGCACTGGGAGGAGTTCGACCGGGCCAAAAAACGCTTCCTTTTCTTCGATTACCCCAAAAGTGAAGGCCTCGTTTAGCCCTTTTTAATCATTTTTCCGGCCTGCTAATCCGTCAGTCCTAAATATCCGGACCTGATATATTATTCGCGCGTTGGTTATAGATAGCGTTTAAATAATATATAATACTTATTTGCGTAAAATGCGCATTAATCCTTTTTCAGGTTTTTACCCGGTAATTGGCTGACAGAGTAGCAGTTACGCCTCCAAAGGGACCGGCCGTTTATACTCATCGATGGCCACAAAAGTAAAGGTGCCGGTGATAGCCTTGTACCGTTCCGTGGAATACATTTCCTCTACGAAAATTTCCACCAGCACCTTTAAGCTGGTGTTCCCCGTATGCACTACGCGGCCGATCAGCTCCACGATAGTACCCGCCGGGATCGCTTTGTTGAAATCGATCTTGTCCGACGAAACGGTCACCATCCGTTTGCGGGCATAACGGGTGGCGGCGATAAAAGCCACCTCGTCCATCAGCTGCATGGCGGTGCCGCCGAAAAGGGTGTCGTAATGATTGGTGGTATTGGGAAACACGGCTTTGAAGATGCGGGTTTCCGACTGTTGTATCCTTAATTCGTTGTCCATCGGTGTTATGTTTATTCCTTCGTCACTTCCACAGTCCATTCCGGTCCGCTGGCCAATTTGTGCTGTTCCGCAAAATTGCCGTAGTTGATAGCGAATGAAAGGTTCATGAGGCTGTTCTGGTAAGCCAGCGGCGAACCCTGGGGCACGGAGGCAAAGGTGGCCACGAAAGGCAGTATGCTGCTGAAGATTACTTTTTTGTCTTTCGATATCTTCACCCGCAGCTTATCCCCGAATTTCAGCTGCAGCGGGGCCAGCGTTTTTTCGTCGATATTGGTCCAGACGTTGCCATACTGAACATCCAGGATGGGAATATTGCCGTAAACGGTGTTGTTCCGGAAAACAGCCTGTTGGTGCGGGATCCGCACCACAGCAGCAGGCAGCTCGTTGCCTACCGAATCGAAAGGGATAACGCCTGCTGCCAGGCGGGCGCCGGTATAGGCGTACACATCGCGGCCGTGAAAGGTGTAGGAAGCGGAAGAGCCGGGAAGGCGGTTCCTTTTTTCATCTATTTCACGAAGGGCTTCAACGCCCAGGCTTTCCGCGATAAGCGTGAGCGTGCCATTGTCCGGGCTCACGAAATAATGCCCGCTTTTTGTTTTCAGCACTACCGACTTGCGTTCGGAGCCTACGCCGGGATCTACCACGGATACGAACACGGTGCCCCTGGGCCAGTAAGCCGCCGTTTGCTGAAGGCGGTAAGCGGCCTCCCAGATATTGTAAGCGGGGATTTCATGTGTGAGATCAAAGATCTTCAGCTCCGGCGATACACCGAAAGCCACGCCTTTCATGGCGCTCACGGCGCCGTCCTTTAAGCCGAAATCTGTCTGTAGCACCAGCGCATGCGATTGGGGGAAAGCGGCCCCTTTGATAAGCATGAAGAGGACCAGCAGGAGGTTAAACGGTTTCATGGCGATGAAATTAACGAAAAGTCAATTCATTTCCTTGCGCAAAACCTGCAGGGCATTATGTAATGTATTATAGACGGTACGTTCCGTCAATCCCGTTGCTTCGGCAATTTCCTTAAATCCCCTTCCTTCGAAATACCTCAGCTGCACAAGCTGCAGCTGGCGGCCGGAAAGCTGTTTCAATGCAAGCTGGAGGCGGGCTTTCATGCCTTCGTCCGTCTGTATCCCGATCAGTATCTCCTCGTAGGAAGACTGTGTAAGCCCGATGTGTGCGGCTTCGTCGAAAGGCAGGTCTTTCCTGCCATTGGAAGATTTATACAGAATGCGTTTGAAGATGGTGATCACATATTGCTGGATATTCTGCACGCCGGGAAGTTTTTCGCGGATCTTCCAGAGTTCCAGGAACAACTCGTTGATGCAGCCCTGGACGAGGTCTACATCGCGGTAGAGGGAAACGCCCAGGCGGAAAAGATCGTCGTAAAAAAGGTCAAAGCATTCATACAGGCCCTGACGGTCTCCCCCGGCAAGCAATTGCCAGTTCTTTTCTATTTTTTCGTGGCGATGTTGATTCATCGGGCGATGAAACGGTTTCTTTGGTTGATCACAGGTAAAATAAATTATTTTTTGCATTTCATTGGTAAAAACGGGAACTTCCCTGCACTTGTATAGTATCAACCAGATCAGCACATGCATCACACGCATCAGACCGCAGAAGAACTGCTGCTTACCGAATCATTTATCCATTATTGCAAAGGCGCGCCTGCGGCTGATGTACAGTATTGGGAAGAATTGTTGCGCAACAACCCGGCCCAGCAACCGGAGGCAGACCGCGCCCGCGAATTATTCCATGTTATGCAAGGATACCCGCCCGTTTCATTAAAAACTGCCGCCCTGGAGCGCCTGAAAGAAAGCCTCGACGCCCAGGAAGAAACCCATACCCCCGTGCGCAGGCTCCCGTACCGCTGGATAGCCGCAGCGGGCGTTGCCATCATCGCAGCTTCCGCATACCTGCTCATGCAGCAACCCGAAAAACACATCACGCATTACAATACCCTCGCGCAAACCGGCCTGCAGGACCGCAAGACACTCACCCTGCCCGACGGTTCCGAAGTTTTGCTCAGCACCGCCAGCACCCTTCAGCTCAGCGACGCTTTCGGCAAAGGCGACCGTAACGTATACCTCGAAGGCGAAGCTTTTTTCACCGTAAGATCCAATACCAACCTGCCTTTCACCGTAGTGACCCGCAAAGCGGCCACCACCGTGCTGGGCACAGCTTTTAAAGTGCGCTGCTACGGGGAAGACGCTCAGGTGATGCTTGCCTCCGGCAAAGTGCGCGTGGAAGCAGATGCCGCCACGATGGAATTAAAGCCCGGGGAAGAAGCGGTGGTAGACAATGGAGCCCCGCTCAAGAGGCTCACTTTCCGGCAGGAGGAAATGCAGCGCTGGATAAAACGCAAAGTGGAATTCGCCAACGCAGATATGGGCCAGATCACCGCTATACTAAAAGAATATTATGGCGTAAACGTGAGGATAGAAAAAAGCCCCGCCGGCAAGGTCAGGTTCACCGGCATATTCCATGACCAGCAATTAAACGTAATACTGGACGCAATCAGCTTTACCAACAACTTTACCTACCGCCTGGAGCGTAATGAGGTGGTGATCCGCTTTTAGACAGGGACGCAATTTTTAAGATTCTAAATCCTTTATACATGAAGAGAACTATACCACGTTCATGTATGATGCCGGCATTGTTATGGCTATGCCTCACCATCAGTACAGCAACCAAAGCGCAACAGAAAGTTTATTCGTTCAACTGGGAAAACACGGCGCTGTCCAGCGTTTTCAGGCAGATAGAACAGGCCGCCAACGTCCGGTTTTCCTACAACCCATCTGGCATCAGGGAAGATATGCCCATCAGGCTTAAGATCGATAGCCAGCGGCTGGATGCGGTAGTGGCGCGCCTTTGCCAGGCCATCAATTCCAACTACCGCATCACTGACAACATCGTGATGCTGCGGCCCTCCGGCGAATCCACGGCCGTAGCGGATTACCGGCTGCATGGCAAAGTTGTGAATGAAAAGAGCGAGCCGCTGCCGGGCGTAACCGTGCATAACCAGCGCCTGAAAAAAGCCGTGCACACCGCGTCGGACGGCGTTTATAGCATAGATGCGGCGCCGGGAGACCAGATAGAGTTCACCATGATCGGGTTTGAACGCCAGCTGCGGCAGGCCGGCCCGGAGGGATCGTTGCTGAACATCACCATGAAAGAAAAAGTGACGGACCTGGGCACCGTAGTGGTAACGGCCCTCGGCATCCGCCGCGAAGCCCGCGCGCTGGGTTATGCGCATGCAGAGGTGAATGGGGACGATACGAAACGCGCCCGCGAAACCAACGTGATCAATTCCCTTGCCGGTAAAGTGCCCGGCCTGATCATCAACAGCACCGCCGGCGGCCCTGCCGGCTCCAGCCGCGTGATCATCCGCGGCAACACGCAGATCTCCGGCAACAACCAGCCGCTCTACGTGGTAGACGGTGTGCCTATCGACAACTCCAACTACGGCCAGGTAAGCGGCGACAAATACTCCTCCGGTTTCGACTTCGGCGATGCCATTTCCGCCATCAACCCAGACGATATTGAAACGATCAGTGTGCTGAAAGGCCCGTCTGCCTCCGCACTATACGGCAGCCGCGCAGGCCACGGCGTTATCCTCATCACCACCAAAAAAGGTTCGCTGAAAAAAGCGCTGGGCATAGAATTCAACAGCACCGCCACGATGGAAAGGCAGCTCACCCGCTTCGATGATTATCAATACGAATACGGCCAGGGCACAGGCGGTACCATCCCGCGGGACAGGGACCAGGCGCGCACCACGCTGTTCAGCAACTTCGGCGCGCGGCTCGATCCCACGCTGATGGTAACCGGCTTCGACGGCAAACAACGCCCCTATGGGCTGGTGCGGAATAACATCGAAAATTTCTTCCGCACCGGCTCCACCTTCACCAATACCATTTCCCTTACCAGCGCTACGGACAACACGGCTTTCCGCTTTTCCCTGTCTGACCTGAAGAACAACGACATCGTACCCACCAGCAATATGCGCCGCAATACGGCCAACTTTTCCAGCAACTCCAAATTCGGCAAACGCCTGAGCCTGGATGCGAAAGTGATGTACATGCGCGAAGAAGTGAACAACCGCCCGGCGCTGGCCGATGATGCCGGCAATATCGGCAACGCGTTCGTGGGGCTGGCGAATAACGTGGACCAGAGCATTTTTTCCACCGGTTATAAAAACGACAACGGCGATTACGTGGACTGGGGCGGCGGCGAATACCGGCTGAACCCATACTGGGTGATCAACGAAATGAGCAACAAAACGAAGAAAGACAGGATACTGGGCAACATCGTGGCAAATTACCAGTTTGCAGACTGGATCGGTTTACAGGGCCGTTTTTCCACGGACATCACTTATTTCAAATACCGGAAGTACAGCCCGCCCAGCACGCCCGGCTCTATCACCGGCCGCTACGAGGGCATAGACCAGAAGTTCCATACCACCGAAGCGGATGTGCTCCTTACATTGCAGAAACAGTTCACGCCCAACTGGTACGGCGCAGCCCGTTTGGGCAGCAGTCTTTCCCAGTATTCCCGACCGGGCACTAACCTGATGGGAACGGACATGGAGCTGGAAGAGATCTCCATCAACAGCTTCAACGACCGTGTAGCTACCGAAACGGAATCGCGCAAAAGGATCAATTCTTTTTACGGTCTTTTCAGCGGCGCTTATAAAAACTGGGCTTACTTGGATGTGACCCTGCGCAGGGATGCATCTTCAACCCTGCCTACAATAAACAACAGCTATCTGTATTCCTCCTTCTCCGGCAGCTTCATTTTCACCGATGCCTTCAAGATGAAGAACAAAGTGCTGAGTTATGGCAAGGTGCGCGCCTCCATAGCTGAAGTGGGCAGTGATACGGACCCGCATATGCTGAACCTGAACTATGCATTGCTGCAGCAGAAAATAAACGGCGCGGCGGCCGGGGGCATAGCGTCTACGGTGCTGGTGCCCGATTCCCTGGTGCCCACGCGCACCCGTTCCTACGAAGTGGGCACCGAGCTGAAATTCTTCAGCAACAACATCAGCCTTGACGTAACGGCTTACACCCAGGATTCGCGCGACCAGATCAATTACGTTCCTATTCCCACTTCTTCGGGCTTTCGCACACGGCTGGTGAACGCAGGTGTGATCCAAAATAAAGGCATTGAGATCGCACTCTCCGCCACGCCGGTGCGCACCGAAAATTTCCGGTGGGACATCAGCGTGAATGCCGCGCGCAACAAGAACACGGTGAAGAGCCTTGCCGAAGGCATACCTTTCCTGACCCTCTCTGACGCGCGCTGGCTGGGCGTTTCAGTGGTTGCGCAACCGAATGCGCCGTATGGCGCGATCCTCGGTTATGATTACCAGAAAGATCCGGCAGGAAACATCATCCTCGATTCCATTACCCTTACACCCATACCTACGGACGAACGCAAGGTAATGGGCAAGGGAACCTGGGACTGGACGGGCGGTTTGACCACCACCCTGTCTTACAAAAATTTCACGTTCAACGCCATCCTGGATATGAAACAGGGCGCCGACCTCTTTTCCATGACGAACCTTTTCGCCGTACTGAGGGGCAGCCATGAGATTACGCTGGAAGGCCGGCAGGAATGGATACACTCAGAAGAAGAAAGGATGGCCGCCAACAAAACGCCCGTGGAATGGAAAACATCCGGCAATGTGAGAGGTTACGTGCCGCGCGGCGTGGTGCGCAACGGTGTGGACAACACCGGCAAGCCCGTATATGTGCAGAACACGCAGGCGATGGACCCGGGACAATACTGGTCGTTGTTCTACGCGGACGCCAAAGGCATCACCACGCCTTTCCTCTACGATGCATCCTACATCAAAGTGCGTGAGCTTTCGCTGATGTACAGCCTGCCGCAGGCCATGCTGAGAAAGGCGGGGATAGGCGCCGTGACCGTGTCTGTAGTAAGCCGTAACCCTTTTATCCTGCATAAAAAAGTACCGAACGTGGATCCCGATTCCAATTATAACAACG
>CBFHAF010000239.1:0-7014 GCA_965653435.1 uncultured Chitinophaga sp. | reverse complement strand
GTTCAGTGGTGGTGTTTGTTTGCCGGTATTTTTCTGTTTGACCACATGGTATTTTCACTGTTCGCTGCCCCGTTACGCGGGCCTTACACTAAAACGTTTTAGCCTTGTTGGCTAAAAAAAGAACCCGGGTGATATTAACGGCCCTGTTCTGCGGTTATTTTTTCAGACGCTTCATTTGCGGTTACCCAAACTTACCTAATTTTTTGAAAACGGCCATAGCCGTTTATCAAGTTTTTAAAAAGAAAAACACGATAAGACGGTTACTCCCTGCGCTATACGAAATCGGTTGCATAACATGCCGGAAACCGAGCATTGATCAGATTTTGCAAGGGAAGGACAGTGCTTTGCATAGGAAATTCACGCGGATTGATATTTTTTTCCGCATTGTTAGCGTAATCTTAAGAGCTTATCAAAAAAAAGTTAAATTTTCTTTTGTGACCTTGTAAAGTTTAATTAAGTTGCAGCCGTTCGTTTTTTCCGAACCAAATCTGTGCGAGTTGAAAGAAAATGAAGAGCCCTGGAACGTCACAGGTTTTTTTTATTGGTAAAATGCTAAAACGTTTTATCCAATATATTAAAGCCCTGGCCCGTGAAAATGAAGGAGGAGCAAAGGATGCACGGTTTTTTTTATGGTAAGATGCTAAAACGTTTTATCTGGTCCGGGAAAAATGGAGAAAAGTGAACATCGCTGGCTTTAGAGAACAAAAAATGGTAGCAACGAACTAAATCGATCTCTTTTTTACAGCCGCATTATATGTAGACCAGCCCTGAACAGGCAGGAAGGAATTGTATTGCATTGCAACTGATGCGAACAGGCATTCTATGCCCGCGCGCAACATCAGCTTCAAACAATAATGGATATCTATTAACTATTTGTTTTCACGTTTCAAAACTTAAAATCTAAGGAAGCTATGCGAAGAATTCTTCTGCTCGCCACGCTGCTGTCTTTCTGCTTCGCCCCGCTCGCATGGGCGCAGAATAAAAAAGCAGTGTCCGGCACTGTCAAGGATGTTAACGGTCAGCTGTTACCCGGCGTAACAGTAATGGAAAAAGGAACTCAGAACGGTACCATGACCGCTGCGGACGGTTCCTTCAAGATCAGTGCAGACCCCTCCGGCACACTGGTTTTCACATTTATGGGCTACGCCCAGCAGGAAGTGCCCGCTTCCTCCGCTTCTTTCGACATCATATTGAAAGAAGATTCAAAGAATCTTAATGAAGTTGTGGTAACAGCTCTCGGCTTCAAACGCGAACAACGGAAACTCGGCTACGCCGTTACGGAGCTCAAAGGCTCCGAAGTGGCCAAAACCAACGCCATCAACCCCGTTGCAGCATTGCAGGGCAAAGTGGCGGGGCTGGACATCTCCGGCGCCGCAGGCGGCCCGCAGGCAGCTAACCGAATCGTGCTCCGCGGCGCAAAATCGCTCAATGGGAAAGACCAGCCTATCTTCGTGATAGACGGTACCATCTTTGAGAACGAAGAAGCAGACAATGCCGTGAACTTCGGTAACGTGCTCAAAAACTTCAACCCCGATGATTTTGAAAGCGTAACAGTGCTCAAGGGCGCAGCCGCTACCGCTCTCTACGGCACACGCGCCATCAACGGGGCCATCCTCATCACCACCAAAAAAGGAACCACCCGCAAAGGCCTGGGCGTAGATTTCAGCCAGACCGTACAGTTCGAGCAGGTATACCGCACGCCGATCGCCCTGCAGAACGAATATGGCGCGGGCTATAACCCGTTCTTCAATACGGATGCCGATGGCGACGTAGTGCAGTGGGCAGGCGCTTACAGCTTCGGCCCCAAAATGGACGGCCGCATGGCGAAGATCATCAACGGCGATATCGTGCCTTTCAGCGCACAGCCGAATAACTGGAAAAACACTTACCAGACCGGTAAATACTTTAATACCAACGTAGCCGTGGAAGGCGGTAATGAAAAAGCGAACTTCCGCTTTTCTTACTCCCACGTGGACAATAACAGCGTGATGCCGAACAACGGTTTCAAGAGAGACGCATTCTCCCTGAAATCATCCGCCGTTATCTCCAAATTCCTTACCGCTGAAGGCGGCGTAACATTCACCGCCAGCGAAACCACTAACCCTACCCGCCAGGGAGGCGACTATACCAACGAAAACGTTGGCCGCAAATGGATCTACATCTTCCCGCGCAACTACGATCCCGGTTACTGGCAGGCACGCTATATGGGGCCCGATCCCGGCAAGCAGGACCTGAGCAGCTACCTGGGCCAATATCCCGGTGCAGACTACTGGTTCTCCCTGGAAAATGACAACTGGGTGCGCAAGGAAAAGCTCCTCATGGGTAACCTTTCTCTTACCGGCACTGCTACCGACTGGCTGAAATTCATTGCCCGCGGTAACTTCAGCTACGAGCAGAATGCAGACGACCGCCGCCAGCTGGGCTGGGGCCCCAACTACACCGGCAGCCGCGGCCTCTTCGTACTTTCCGGCCAGCACAAAACACAATATACCTTTACCGGTATGGCAGTGATCACTCCCAAGCTTGGCTCAGATTTCACCGCCAGCCTGAACCTGGGTGCTGAAACCTGGACCTCCGGCATCGGCAACAGCTTCCGTACCGCCACCACCAACGGCCTCCGCATTCCCGGCATGTACGCCATGACGAACAGCACAGGCCCGCTGGACGCGCAGGCGAAAACCCTGGCGCAGAAAAGGATCAACTCCCTGTTCTTCGCAGCCAGCTTCTCCTATAAAAATGCATGGTTCCTGGACGTAACCGGCCGTAACGACTGGTCTTCCGCCCTCATGTACCCCGATGGCCACGGAACGCCTTCTTACTTTTACCCGTCTGTAGGTGCGGCATGGGAATTTACCGAAACGCTGAAGAGCAGCATGCCTTCCTGGGTTAGCTATGGTAAGCTCCGTGCTTCCTACGCCTTCGTAGGTGGGGACATGGTGCCCTGGGAAAACAACTCCGGCTTCATCACCTCTTCCACCTGGAATGGTGCAGGCAACGGTTCTTCCGTACTGCCCATCAACGAATACTACCAGTCCAACACACTGCCCAACATGAACCTGAAGCCTTCCACTTCCAGTTCTGTTGAAGTAGGTGCAGACGTACGTTTCCTCAACAACCGCCTCGGCCTCGATGTGGCCTGGTACCGTTCCATCATCAAGGACCAGATCATCAAGATCCCCGTTACCATGGAGTCAGGTGTGAGAGACCGTTTCATCAACGCGGGCAAGTTCAGGAACAGCGGTATCGAGATCGCGATCAACGCAAAAGCGATCGATACCAAGAATTTCAGCTGGGACCTTACGCTGAACGGAAGCAAGAACAATAACAAGATCATTTCCCTCTTCGGAAATGAAAAGGAATATGAAATGGCCAATGATCAGGACGTACGCGTGCTGGCAATGGTTGGCGCCGCTTACGGTGTGATCCAGACCAATTACGGTTATACCCGTTATACCGGCAAGGGCGCGAATAATGGCATGCCGGTCATTTCACCCAACTCCGCCGACCTGCCTTATAAATTCAAGCGCGGCGCGGCAGTGGTGGGCAATATCACGCCAGACTTCAACCTCGGTTTGAGCAATAACTTCAACTACAAGAACTGGAGCCTCGGCTTCCTGGTACAGGCAAGGATCGGCGGCGATATGTTCTCCGCTTCCCACCAGTACGGTACAGGCCGCGGTACGGTAGCAAGCACCATCAATGGCCGCGATGCGGAGCACGGTGGCCTTGCATGGACTGACAACTCCGGCCGCCAGCGCAACGACGGCATCCTGCCGGAAGGCGTGTTTGAAGACGGTTACAAGATCACTCACAACGGCCAGGAAGTGAACCTGGGTGGTATGAGCTACCGCGATGCGTACGACAAAGGTTACGTGAAACCGCTGAGCCCTTACCAGTATTACAGCATGGTGGGCGACTGGGGTATCGGTATCCGCGAAGCTTCGGTGTTTGACGCATCTTATGTTGCGCTGCGCGAGGTGTCCATCGGTTATACCATGCCCAACAGCATCGCTGAAAAGATCCGCATGAATAAAGTACGCGTGTTGCTGATAGGCCGTAACCTCGGTTACCTCTACAACAACCTGCCGGATAACATCAACCCGGAAAGCCTCCGTAACAACAGCACCAGCGCATTCTCCGAATACGGCGGTACTCCTTTCGTGAGGAACATGGCAGTAACCCTTCAACTTGGCTTCTAATTTCAAAACGAGACAAACATGAAAGCGATTCATAAATTTGGAATAGGGGCGCTGGCCCTGGCATCACTGGCCAGCTCCTGCACACGGGACTTTGAGAACATCAACAAAAATCCTGAGATCACGGATGATATTTCTCCCGAACAACTGTTCACCGCTTCTCAAAAAGCGATGGTAGACCGTGATTTTGACTGGTTCTATGAGCACTATCAATACCTGATGCGGTACACACAGTTCACCGTTAGTTACCCGGACGGCAATACCAGCGGCATGTTCGCCAATCCCCGTGTGAACGATTTCTACAGTTCATTTTATACCAATATCGGCCGTAATCTCTCTGCCATCCAGCAGATCGTGGACGGCAAGACAGGTGCGGATAAAACATATTATTCACAGGTAAGGGCAATTGCCACCGTAAACAAGGTATATTCCGCCTTCCGCGTAATGGATGTGAACGGCAGCATTCCTTATACCGAAGCATTCCAGGCTCGCGTGGGCGAAGGCAGCTTCCTGCCTGCGTACGATAACCAGGAGAAACTGTTCGGCATCTTTGACGCCGAGCTGAAAGCCGCTATCACTGCGCTTACTACTCCCGGGCAATACATTCCCATCGGTCAGGTTGAACTGTTCTACAACGGCGATGCCGCCAAATGGGCAAAAGCCGCCAATGTACTGCGTTTGAAGATCGCTATGCGCCTCAGCAAACGTAACCCGGATAAGCTGAAAGCCATCGCTGCCGAAGTTATGGCCAGCCCTGCAGGCCTGTTCGCCGGCAATGCAGATGAGTGGAAATTCGTTTCCAGCACAAACTTCGCAAGAGGCGGCAACTGGAACGCGCAAGGCAATCCCACCAGGGGCGGCAAAACCCTCGTGGATTTCATGTACGACAATGCAGATCCGCGCCTGAGCCTGTTCTATAAAAAGAACGGTTTCACGGAAGCAACGTTTAACCGCCTGAAAGCCGGCGGCGCATTCCCTGCGACTGCGGTGTATAATCCCCGCCAGTATGTTGGCATGCCCGAAAGCCCGGATGACAGGAACAATGCAGCGTTTAGCAGGCTCTTCGGTGTAAAACGTTACAATATCGTTGAAGGCGGAAAGAACGTAACCGTGGAAGTGGACACACTCTCCGCTTTCCAGAACCGCATCTTCGACCTGGGTTCAGACGGCGACCTGCCCGGCCGTTATACCCAACCCATAGTTACTTATGCTGAAATGTGCTTCATGCTGTCGGAGCTTTCCCTGAAAGGCATCATTACAGGCGACGCTGCAACCTGGTACAATAAGGGTGTAACCGCATCTGTGAATGCCTACAACGAAATCGCCACCCTGGCTGCGGCCGTGGAATTTGTGCCGGCAACGCCTGAAGCGATCGCTGCGTACCTGGCTAAACCCAGCGTAGCCTTTACCGGCACGGACGCAGAGAAGCTCGAAAAGATCGGCATCCAGCAATACATCAACAGCTTCAAAACTCCATGGGAAGCATGGGGCTATTACAAGCTGCTGGGCTTCCCGAAAGCGGGCGGCATCCTGAACCGCAAAGAGTTCATCGCGAGCGGCGTGAAGCAGGAAGTGCCCCGCCGCTGGCCGCTGCCTATTTCCAACCAGAATATCGACAACTACAATAAAGCAGTTGCTGAGATGAAGGCATCCGGCGAATACGGCAACGCGGTGGAAGATATCACCGGCCGTGTTTGGTGGGATAAAAAATAGTGAAGAATGAAATAATAGCTGAAAAAGCCCCGGCGTCTGCCGGGGCTTTTTTATTGCTTCTTAGTATATCCGTATCCGTTATTGCAGCAAATCCTTGATCTCGCTCAGCTTCATCAAAGCTTCCACCGGCGTAAGCCGGTTGATGTCTACGGCGTTGAGCTTCTCTCGGATGTTCTGGAAGGTATCGCTGTGCGCGTCGAAAATGCTGAGCTGCACCTTTTGCACAGGCGCGGCTATCTGTTGCATCGGCGCTTCGATGTGCTGGCTTTCCAGCTGGGAAAGTATTTCGTTGGCCCGGTCTATCAGCTGGGGCGGCATGCCCGCGATCTTGGCCACATGAATACCGAAGCTGTGCCTGCTGCCGCCGGGCGCCAGCTTGCGCAGGAAGATGATCTTGTTGCCCACTTCCTTGTTCGTGATGTGGAAGTTCTTCACGCGGGGATGGGTGTTCTCCAGCTCGTTCAGCTCATGGTAGTGCGTGGCGAACAGCGTTTTGGGCCGGTGATCGGTCATATCGTGCAGGTACTCCACGATGCTCCAGGCGATGGAAATGCCGTCGTAAGTGCTGGTGCCGCGGCCTATTTCGTCGAGGATGATGAGGCTGCGCGGCGTGATGTTGTTGATGATGCTGGCGGTTTCGTTCATTTCCACCATGAAGGTGCTCTCGCCGCCGCTGAGGTTGTCTGACGCGCCGACGCGGGTGAATATCTTGTCTGTAAGCCCGATCTCCGCCGAAGAAGCAGGCACGAAGCTGCCCATATGAGCCATGAGCGTGATGAGCGCCGTTTGCCGCAGCAGAGCGGATTTACCGCTCATGTTAGGCCCGGTGAGAATGATCACCTGCTGTTCGTCGCGGTGCAGCAGCAGGTCGTTCGTTACATAACTTTCCCCGGTTGGCAGCCCCTGCTCGATCACGGGGTGGCGGCCTTCTTTGATATCGATATTAAAAGACCCGTTCACTTCCGGGCGGCGGTATTTGAACTGTACGGCATTATGCGCGAAGCACAGCAGGCAATCCAGCCGGGCGAGCGCCTGCGCATTGCGCTGGATGGGCACGATGTATTCCTGCAGAGCCAGCAGCAGCGCGTCGTACAGCTGCATTTCC
>CBFHAF010000238.1:0-7037 GCA_965653435.1 uncultured Chitinophaga sp. | reverse complement strand
GGCAGCTGCGCAACCATTTTTTTACCCACGGGCGATTGGTAGAATTTGATCAGCCCGTCCACATCCCCGGAGGTGAAACGTTCCTGGTAAATGGGGATCACGAGCTCCACCATTTCGTCCACCTTTACTTCCTCCATGAATTCATTCCAGAATGTAGAATCCACATGCGGCAGCATGGTCCTGTATTCCCGGATCATATTGGCCTTCACCTGCACGCCAAGATCGGCGACTCCTGTGAGCCGGATCAGCTCTTTTACTTTTTCCGCCGTGGGCGTTGTTTGGGAGGAAACCGCCTGCGCAAGGAAAAGGCAGGCCATCATGGTTACTAGTTTTTTCATCATAGGGATATTTGGTTACGGTTAACAAAATACAAACGGCACGGGATATCCGTGCCGTTTGTTCATATTAATTTTCAATTTAACACTTATTTCTTTTTGCCGCTCTTTGCGTCTTCCCTGCAGCATTTCGTTTGTGCGTCCACAACGGCGATCAACACTACGTTCACGATCTGCCTTACGGTAGAGCCCAGCTGCAGGATATGCACGGGTTTTTTCATACCGAGCAGGATGGGGCCGATAGCGTCGAAGCCGGCCACTTCCTGCAGCAGGTTGTAGGCAACGTTGCCGGCGGCGAGGTTAGGGAAAATCAGGGTGTTCACATCTTCGCCTATCAGCTCCGAGAAGGGATAATTGTCTTTTAATATTTCCTTGTTGAAGGCCATGGCCGCCTGGATCTCGCCATCCACAGTGAGGGAAGGGTCTTTTTTCTTCACGATCTCGCGGGCCTGGCTCATCATCTGCGCCTCGGGCGTTTGGCTGGACCCGAAGTTGGAGTAGGACACGAGGGCGATCCTCGGTGTGATGTTGAACTGCCGCACCTCTTTGGCTACCAGCAGCGTGATGTCTGCCAGCTCTTCCGCGGTGGGATTGAGGTTTACGGTGGTATCAGCCAGGAAGAGCGGGCCGCGTTTGGTATTGATGATGTACATGCCGGCCACGCGTTTGGCGCCTTCTTCCATGCCTATCACCTGCAATGCCGGGCGGATGGTGTCCGGGTATTTGCGGGTAAGGCCGGAAATGAGGGCGTCCGCCTCACCGGTTTCCACCATCATGCAGCCGAAGTAGTTGCGCTCGCGCATGATCTTTTTCGCTTCGTAAAGGTTCATGCCTTTGCGCTGGCGCTTCCGGAAGAACAGTTCCCCGAAATGATGGCGTTTTTCGGCCATTTCCTCGCTTTTCGGGTCTATGATCACCACATCATCTATTTCAATGCTGTTCTCAGCCATCAGCTGGCGGATGCGTTTTTCGTTGCCGAGCAGCACCGGGTGCGCGATGTTCTCGTCGCTCACTACCTGCGCGGCCTTGAGTATCTTGATGTTGTCCGCTTCTGCAAACACCACGCGGCGCGGGTCTTTGCGGGCTTTGGAGCCGATCACGCGGAACAGTTGGTTATCCAGGCCGAGGCGGTTGTTGAGCACCACTTTATAGGCTTCCCAATCGGTGATGGGCGCATGCGCCACCCCGCTGTCCATCGCCGCTTTGGCCACGGCCGGGGCTACAGTACTCAGCAGGCGCGGGTCCAGCGGCTTGGGAATGATGTAATTGGGGCCGAATACGAGGTTACGCTCGTTATAAGCCAGGTTCACGATATCCGGTACGGGAGACTTTGCAAGGTCCGCCAGGGCGTGAACAGCCGCCAGTTTCATGGCTTCGTTGATCTGCGTGGCGCGCACGTCGAGCGCTCCGCGGAAAATGTACGGGAAGCCCAATACGTTATTCACCTGGTTGGGATAATCGGAGCGGCCGGTGGCCATGATCACGTCTTTGCGGGAATTAATGGCTGTTTCGTACGCGATCTCCGGGTCGGGGTTGGCCATGGCGAACACGATCGGGTTCTTAGCCATGCTTTTCACCATTTCCGCCGTTACCACGTTGCCTACGGAGAGGCCCACGAACACGTCCGCATTTTTCAGCGCTTCGGCCAGGGTGGTCACTTTGGAAGTGGTGGCGAACTGGAGCTTCATCTCGTCCAGGTCCGCTCGCTGGCGGTTCAGCACGCCGTCTTTATCGAACATGATGAAGTTCTCCGGTTTGGCGCCCAGCGAGGCGTAGAGCCTTACACAGGCCATGGCGGCGGCGCCCGCGCCGTTCACCACGAACTTCACTTTTTCTATTTTTTTCTTTACCAGCTCCAGCGCATTCAGCAATGCCGCGCTGGAAATGATGGCGGTGCCGTGCTGGTCGTCGTGCATGATGGGGATCTTCAGCTCTTTGCGCAGCCTTTCCTCGATGGCAAAACACTCCGGGCTTTTGATGTCTTCCAGGTTGATGCCGCCGAAAGTCGGCTCCATGGCTTTCACTACACGCACAAATTCATCCACGTCGCGCGTATTCAGTTCAATATCAAATACATCGATGTCCGCAAATATCTTGAACAGTACGCCTTTCCCTTCCATCACGGGTTTGCCGGCTTCGGGGCCGATGTCGCCGAGGCCGAGCACGGCGGTGCCGTTGCTGATCACGGCCACGAGGTTGCCCTTGGCGGTGTATTTATAAACATTTTCAACGTCTGCGGCTATTTCCTTGCAGGGCTCCGCCACGCCGGGAGAATAGGCGAGGGAAAGGTCCCACTGGGTTTTAGTGTCTTTCGTAGGTATAACTTCTATCTTGCCGGGCCTGCCCATCGCGTGATAATCGAGCGCATCCTGCTTGTTCAGTTTCTTAGCCATATAAGATTGTTATTGGGCGTGCAATATACGAAGTATCGGAGGAACGCGGCCTACTCCGTTCGTGTAGGTTCACAATAATTATTTACTTTTACGGCGTTAAACATTCTCAAATATCATGATACAACGCATCCAAAGCCTGTTTCTGCTGCTGGCCGCCATTGCCGGAGGCACGATGGGCAGCTTCGACCTCTGGAAAGCCACCATCACCAGGGGCGCCACCACTGCCGTGGAAACCTTCAACGCCACCTCCAGCTATCTGATATTTACCGTGCTGCTGGTCAGCACCATCCTCAGCCTGGTCACTATCTTCCTGTACAAGAAACGCAAGCTCCAGTTCAGGCTCACGGTGCTGAATATCCTCCTGGCCATCGGCATCCTGGCGCTGATCTATTTTAAAGTGCAGGACACTGCCAATACCCTCCAGTCGTCCGGCGCTATTATTGTACGGGCCAATTACCTGCTGCCGGCCTTTTTACCCGTAGTAATGATCGTATGCCTCTTCCTGGCTGCGCGCGGGATCTATAAAGACGAAAAACTCATCAAAAGCCTGGACCGCCTGAGATAAGCGCTCCGCTGAACGATATGCAGAAAAGGCAAGCCGCAGGGTTTGCCTTTTTTGATGGAAACATTACCTGTTTTGGCTACAAGATCATAAGATCCGGCTACATCCGCCACTGTGCAGCGATGCAACTTTGTATCTCAAAATACAAAGGCTATGAAAATTATAGTAACAGGTTCTTTAGGGAATATCAGCAAACCGCTTGCAACAGCATTAGCGCAGGAAGGCCACCAGGTTACCGTTATCAGCAGCAATCCCGGGAACCGGGACAATATCGAAACCATCGGCGCTGCCGCCGCCATCGGCTCATTGGAAGATGCGGACTTTGTTGCGGCCGCGTTTACAGGCGCCGACGCCGTTTACACGATGGTTCCCCCAAATAATTATTTTGACCATAACCTTGATCTGCTGGCCTACTACCGCGGGATCGGGGAAAATTACGCACGGGCCATCCTGCAGTCCGGCGTGAAACACGTGGTTAACCTCAGCACCGTCGGCGCGCACCTGGAAAAAGGATCGGGTATCCTGATCGGCGCGCACAATGTTGAAAAGATACTGAACGCACTGCCGCAGGAGGTAAACATTACGCATATGCGCCCCACTTCTTTTTATTACAACCTCTACGGCTATACGGATATGATAAGGACCGCAGGTGTTATCGCGGCGAACTATGGAGAAGAAGACATCGTTCCCTGGGTTGCGCCTGCAGATATTGCCGCGGCCATAGCTGAGGAAATAACCGCTCTGCCTGCAGACAGGAAAATACGCTACGTGGCGAGCGAAGAGCGCTCCTGCAAAGAAACCGCCGGTATCCTGGGTGCGGCCATCGGGCTGCCTGGTCTGCAATGGGCCATTATCCCGGACGAACAGATGCTGAACGGCCTGGTGACCGCCGGAATGAACCCGCAGATCGCCGCCGGCCTGGTTGAAATGTACGCCGGGCTGCACAGCGGGCTGCTGGCTGAAGATTATTACCGCCACAAACCTGTAATGGGTAAAGTGAAGCTGGCCGATTTCGCCAGGGAATTTGCCGCCGCTTTCAGGCAGAATAATTAAATTGTAAGTATGGGAAACGCACAGCCGAAAAGATTCAAAACGATCTCCGAATTTCACCGGTTCCGGAACATTCCTATGCCGGAGCATCCGCTGATCAGCGTCGTAAATGTTGAGGCGATGAAAGATGTAAGCAACGACGGGCCTGCGGGCCTCGTGTTTGATTTTTATGTGATCGCGCTTAAAAGGGCTTTTAATGCCAAAATGAAATACGGCCAGCAGGAATATGATTTTGACGAGGGTGTGATGAGCTTTATGGCTCCCGGCCAGGTCTTAAAAATAGAGCTCCTGGAAGATGCTCAGATAAAACATTCGGGATGGTTGTTGTACATCCATCCCGATTTTTTCTGGCACACATCCCTGGCCAATACCATTAAAAAATATGATTTCTTTGATTATTCGGTGAACGAGGCTTTGTTTTTATCAGAGAAAGAAGAAGCCACCATACTCAGCATCCTGCAGAATATCCGGCAGGAGTACCATGCGAACATCGATCCTTACAGCCACAACATCATCATCGCCCAGCTGGAGCTGCTGCTCTCTTATTCGGAACGGTTCTACCAGCGCCAGTTCATCACCCGGAAGATCACGAACCACAGCATTCTCAGCCGGCTGGAAAGCACTATCGATGAATATTTCAATGATGAGGACCTGTCCCGGAAAGGGCTCCCCACTGTAGCCCACATCGCACAGTCCCTGAATGTATCGCCGGGTTATTTAAGCGGCCTGCTTAAAGTGCTGACGGGCAAAAGCACGCAACAGCACATACACGACAAGCTCATCGAAAAAGCAAAAGAAAAGCTGTCCACCACCGGCCTTTCCGTAAGCGAGATCGCCTTTGAGCTGGGGTTTGAACATTCGCAATCCTTCAGCAAATTATTCAAGACCAAAACCAGCCTTTCTCCTTTGGAATTCAGGCAGTCTTTCAGCTGATGCGGGACAAGTACCGTTCGGATCAGAGGAACTTTCCTGTGTAGCTCGTTTTCACTTTCTTCAGGCCTTCAGGCACACCGGCGTACAGCAGGCTTCCACCTCCTTCGCCGCCTTCGGGCCCCAGGTCTATCGCCCAGTCTGCACTGCGGATCACGTCCAGGTTGTGCTCTATCACAAGCACACTGTGCCCCTGCTCTATTAGCGCATTAAAGCTCGCCAGCAGCTTGCGGATGTCGTGGAAATGAAGGCCGGTGGTAGGTTCGTCGAAAATAAAGAGGATATGCCCCTGTGCCTTGCCTTTGCCAAGGAACGACGCGAGCTTCACACGCTGGGCCTCGCCGCCGGAAAGCGTATCAGAGCTTTGGCCCAGCTTCACGTAACCAAGGCCTACATCACTGAGAGGGCGTATTTTGCCCATCACTTCCTTTTCTTCTTTGAAGAACTCGATCGCCTCGTCCACACCCAGCTCCAGGATATCGTAAATGTTTTTCCCTTTGTACTGCACTTCCAGCACTTCGTCCTTAAAACGTTTGCCGCCGCAGGTTTCGCAGGTCAGGTGAACGTCTGCCAGGAACTGCATTTCCACGATCACTTCGCCTTCTCCCTTGCAGGTGTCGCAGCGCCCGCCATCCACGTTGAAGGAAAAATGTTTGGGCTGGAAGCCGCGCATCTTAGACAGCGGCTGTTTGGAGAACAGGTCGCGGATCTCGTCGTAGGCTTTGATATAGGTCACCGGGTTGGAGCGGGAGCTTTTGCCGATAGGGTTCTGGTCTATCATCTCGATCTGCGTGATGTGGTCCATATCCCCTTTCATGGCCCTGTGGGCGCCCACGCGGTCGGTAAATTCCCCTTTCAGCTTCATCAGCGCGGGGTACAATATCTGTTTCACGAGGGTGGTTTTGCCTGAGCCGGATACGCCGGTAACCACGCAAAGCACGCCCAGCGGGAATTCCACGTCAATATTCTTCAGGTTGTGCTGGCGGCAGCCTTCGAGCGTAATGGACCGTTTCCATTTGCGGAGGTGCGCCGGCGGCTCGATGCGGAGGTGGCCGCTGAGGTATTTGCCGGTAAGGCTTTTGCCGTCTTTTAATATCTCGGGGTAAGTGCCTTCAAAGATCACTTCGCCGCCAAGGTGGCTGGCCAGCGGCCCCATGTCTATGATATAATCCGCCTGTTCCATCAGTTGCTCGTCGTGCTCTACCACCACTACGGTGTTACCCAGGTCGCGCAGCTCGTGCAGCACGCGGATGAGGCGGTGGGTATCGCGGGCGTGCAGGCCGATGCTCGGCTCGTCCAGGATATACAGGGAATTGGTGAGGTTGCTGCCCAGGGTGCGGGTGAGCTGGATGCGCTGGCTTTCGCCGCCGCTGAGGGTGTTGGCCACACGGTTGAGGGTAAGGTAGCCCAGGCCCACGTCCAGCAAGGTCTTTACGCGATGATGCACTTCTATGAGGATGCGTTTGGCCACCTGCTGCTGGTATTCGTCCAGTTCCAGCCCGTCGAACCAAACCTTGAGCTTTTCCACGGGCATTTCCACGAGGTCCGCAATATTGTGGCCGCCAACTTTCACGTACAGCGCTTCCTTGCGCAGGCGGGCGCCGTTGCAGGTGGGGCATACGGTGCGGCCCCGGTAGCGGGCCTGCAGCACGCGGTATTGCACCTTGTACAGGTTCTGCTCCACCATTTTGAAGAACTCGTTCAGGCCGTAAAAATGCTCATTGCCTGTCCAGAGCAGCTTTACCTGCTCGTCCGTAAGCTCGGAAA
>CBFHAF010000237.1:0-7052 GCA_965653435.1 uncultured Chitinophaga sp. | reverse complement strand
ACAGTTGCGCGACAGCCCGTGATTTACACACGGTTCCTTATTAAAGACGGCTTTCGCCGCCTACCGCGCTGTGGAAAGAATGAAATAAAAGTAAAGAACTCAGGGTCAAAGATAGGAAGGTACCTGGTCATTTCCTACTAACAGGTAAAGGTGAACGTTAATACCCATTAACCAAAAACGATTTTGGCACAGTATATGCAAATGTCACTTTGTACCATTTAACCGTATACTCCCTGACACCTGTGGCCTGGCCATTGAAAGAACAAGTAGTATACCTGTATACGCGTCTCAAATTATTCAAGCATTCCATTTTAGCAGCATAAGGAAAAGCCGGTAACCCGGCCGGAAGAGCTATGTACGTTATGCTGCATGGAACAACCATGTGTTTTGATATGAAAAGGATTTTGGTAATTGTGGATGATCTGCTGATGATTCATGTGATAGAACTGATCATACAGAAAGAGGGATACGACGCAGACCTGGCCTATAACGGAAAAGAAGCTACTCTTTTGCTTCACACGCATGATTATGATCTTGTCATTGCAGACCTTAAGCTGCCGTTCCCGCATTTGCAGGACATGGCGGAAGCTTTGCGCCGTCAAAAGGCGCAAAGGTCGTTCTCCATCCTGGCGATTGTACCCGCTGCTTACCTGACCGGCACCGTCGGCAGCTGGTTCGGCTTTGAAGCGGATGAAATTGTAACCCGGCCTTTCTGCCCATTCGAGTTAACCGGCACGATCAAGCGCCTGCTGGCGCTTTGATTGTTGGCAGGCCTGGTTTTCCGGGCCTGCGTTTTTTATTTTTACCGATCTTCGCCTTATGGACCCTTTTTCCGTTTCCGTCAACGGCCAGCTTTACGAGGTTACCCCATACGTAAAGGGCTATACAGTTTCTTTTCACATCGATGCGCCGGGGAGCCGCATTTCCTTTGAACTGGATGAAGAAGACAATCTCCGCGCCATCACCAGCGGCGATCCCGTGGATGCCGCGCTGGTAGAGCAGCTTGCCGCTGCAATTGTACAGCACTTTGGTTAAAATGCCAATATTTTTAGCTAGATTTGCTAATAATAATAGCATTATGATTGCCCTTGTTGACTGTAACAATTTCTATGTCAGCTGTGAACGCCTCTTCCACCCTCAGGTTCTCCGCCGCCCGGTGGTTGTGCTGAGCAACAACGACGGCTGCGTGGTAGCCCGCTCCGAAGAAGCAAAAGCCCTCGGCATCGCCATGGGCGACCCCACATTTACCATCGAAAAAAAGCTGAAAGAGCACAATGTTGTCATGTTTTCTTCCAATTACACGCTTTATGGCAGCCTCAGCAACCGGGTGATGCGGATACTTTCACATTATTCCCCGGATATGGAAGTATATAGTATAGACGAGGCTTTCCTGGACCTCTCCGGCATGAAGGACCTCCCTGGCATCGCAGCCACCATAAGGAAACATATTTTCGACGAGGTCGGCCTCCCCGTGTCCGTAGGAGTTGCCCCCACCAAAACGCTCGCCAAAATGGCAAACCGGTATGCCAAAAAGCACCACCGCCGGGCAGGTGTATGGGTCATAGATACTGAAGAAGCCATCCGCGAAGTAATGGCGGCCACCGCCGTGGAAGATATCTGGGGCATCGGTGCACAGTATGCGCAAAAGCTGCACAAAAAAGGATTTCACACGGCGTTGGAGCTATCCCGGGCACCCGATGAATGGATAAGGAAAGAAATGACCGTTGCGGGCCTGCGCCTGGTCCACGAATTGCGCGGTATCCAAAGCATCCCCATGCAGGAAGCGGAGCCGCCGAAAAAAGCGATTTGCGTGGCCCGGTCTTTCGGGCAGATCCTGACGGAGAAGAACGACCTGCGCGAAACGCTGGCTAATTACACAGCGATCTGCGCGCAGAAGCTCCGCAGGCAGCAAAGCTGTGCGGCGGCCATGCAGATTTTCCTGTCCACCAATTATTTCCGGGCGCAGGACAAACAATATCACCGCTCCGTCACGCTGAACCTGCCCGTGCCCGCCAACAGCACACCCACACTGATCCATTTCGCGATGGATGCGCTGGACCGCATCTACCGCCCCGGGTACAATTATAAAAAGGTCGGCGCCCTGATGCTCGACCTGGTGCCCGAAACCAGTGTACAGCAGAATTTATTCTCGGAAGAAAACAACACGCGGGAAGCGAAGCTCATGAAGGCGCTGGATGGTATCCAGCAGCATTTTCATGGTAAACAGGTGGTAAAATTTGCGGCGCAGGGCAAAGGAGAAAAGGGAAAAATAAAGCGCGACCGGCTTTCGAAATGTTATACCACACGGCTCACTGAAATTCTTCATTGTAAAACATAACCATATGCACAACCCGCTTTCCATTTTACGTGCCATGGTACTGGATGGGCTCATCCAGGCGGGACATATGTACTTTGTACGGCAGTCCTACCCCAGAGGCATGTTTAAGAACATCAAAGAATCGTTGCTGATCACCCCTTACAAGAGCGCAAACGAAGCGAACGATCATTACAACGCCATTATCGCAGACCCGCGGCGGTATATCTACAGCGTTTATCATCCGGGCGACAAAGAGAAATTATTTCATGCAGCCAGCCAGCCGGAAGGTTACTGCGTTTATATCGCACTGTTAAAAGACAGGGAATGGAAGCCTGGACATTCATTCGCCGCGGCCATCAGGCGGTACATGCGGCTGCATGGCAGCTGGCCGGATGGTAGGGAAAGTTTATCCGCGGAGCTCTTCATCCGGTTTGGAGAACTTTTTATTAATTTGAAGCGAAGTAAAGACGAATTAAGAATCCCCCTTTCCGAAATAGAAAAAACATAACGCATGTGCTACGACCTTGCATTTTCCTCCAGCATCCAATCGGTGTTTGATTATCTCCCTGAGCTCAAAGACATGGGCAACCTGGATATTTCCTTTGAACCGACCTTTCACAAAGTAGCGCAGGCCTACCCCAAATGGCCTGTGGTGGTGAATGACAAGGGCACGTTGAAGCTGATGAAGTTTGAATGGGGCGTCATACCGCATTACATGAAAACACCCGAGGAGATCAAAAAAGGCCGTAAGTGGATGGTGAACGCCCGTTCAGAAAAAGTGACGGATACAAAGGCGTATTGGAGCCGCATCCGTGGGAACCGTTGCCTCATACCGGCTACGGGCTTTTTTGAGCACCGTGAGGTTCCCGGATGGAAAAACAAAGTGCCTTATTACATCCGGCTAAAAAACCGCGAAGTGTTTTTCATCGCAGGATTATACGCATATTCGCATCTGCCCAACCCCGAAACCGGCGAGCTGCCTGGCACTTTCACCGTGCTCACCCGCGATGCCAACGACATCATGAGCCGCATTCATAACGGAGGCGACAATGCCGGCCGCATGCCGCTGATACTGCCCGTAGAGTATGAACAGGAATGGCTCCGGCCAGACCTTTCGGACGACGGCATCCGGCGCATCCTCAGTTATTCGCTTCCCTCTGATGAAATGACATACTGGACGGTAAATTCCGTACGCAAGGCTAAGCCTGATGATGAAGGGGTGATTGAGAAAGTGGAATATGCGGACCTCCCCGCGTTATGATGCCTTGATGATCCTGAGCGGATACGGCGTTTCTTTGCTGAGGTATTTATCCATCACGGAATACAGGCGGTCGAATTCCACCGGCTTGATAAGGTATTCGTTCACGCCCGCATCCAGCGCTTCTTTCTGCTGCTCGCGGAATGCGTCCGCAGAAATGGCGATCACGGGAATATGCCGCAGTTCAGGGTCTTCGCGGAGGAAGCGGATCACTTCGCTGCCGCTGAGCTTGGGCATATGCATGTCCATAATGATCAGGTCCGGCATGCAGGCATGCGCCATTTTCAGGCCCTCCTCACCGTTGTTCGCGATGTGCAGTGAAATACCCAGGTGCGAGAAAAAGCGTTCCATGATCATTTGATTGATCTCGCTGTCTTCCATCAGCAACACCTTTCTTTCCGAGGGGAAAGCGGCGTATTCCCTGCGGTCGTCGCGGGGTTGTTCCTGGGGTTTGGCGGAGGGCTGTTCTACCAGCGGTAAAGTAACCGTAAAAGCAGCGCCCTGGCCGGGTTCGCTCCAAACTTCAATATCGCCGCCCATCAGCTCCGTAATGCGGCGCGAAATGGTAAGGCCCAGGCCCGTGCCGCCAAAGTTCTGGTGAATGGTTTCATCGGCCTGCTCGTATGGCTGGAAGATGAGCTTCTGTTTGTTCTTCGGAATGCCCACACCTTCATCGGCCACGCGGATGCACCAACGCGCCGGCTCCTCGAGGTAGATGTGCAGCGTTACCCTTTTGCCGGAAGGCGTGAATTTAAGCGCATTGCCCAGCAGGTTATTGAGTATCTGCGTAAGATGCAGCCTGTCTCCCACCACTTCGCCGGGCAGCTTGTGATCTACCTGAAGCTGCAGCTGCACGCCTTTTACTTTTGCCGCATCCTGGTAAATATTCACCACGCTACGGATCCATTCGCGGAGCACAAAAGGTTCGGGATGCAGCTCGTTTGTTTTCCCGGCCTCTATTCTTGCCAGTTCCAGCACGTTATTAACAATATCCAGCAGGCTGTGGCTGCTGTTGTGGATGTTATCGATCATATGCAGGATGCTGCGCGGGATCTTGTTGCGGTTGGCAGGTTCGTTGAGCAGCAGGAAACTTATGCCGATGATGGCATTCAGCGGATTGCGTATTTCATGGCTGATCTCGCGGAGGAAAGCCGATTTGGCTGTATTGGCATGCTGCGCTTCGTCGCGGGCCTTCATGAGGTCCTGCTTGAGCGATTCCAATTCTTTCACATAACCTGTCAGCGTTTGCTCCTGGTCGCGGAGCTGAGTGTTGGTGGTTTTGAGGTTCATCAGCATATCCTCCAGCGCAATATTGCTTTTGCGCAGCTGCGTGGTGCGGTTGCGGACTTCCGTTTCCAGCATGGCGTTGTAATCTTCCAGTTTCGTATAGGCGGCCGTCAGTTCCGCTTCTTTGGTCATTACCAGCTCATTCTTCCTCTTCAGCGAATCGTTCCGTTTGTTCAGGCGCTTCACCAGCCCGCTGATATTGGCCTGGTAAAAGCTGATCACGATCCCGTTCAGCAGCAGCACGATGGACATGATCATCCAGCGGAACGTAAAAGTAAGGTCCCGGCTCATTTCCATCGGCTCTATCACCATGAAATAATAATTCGTTTCCAGCAGCACCAGGCAGGTGAGGATGAGGGCGAGACAGACGAATTTCAGTTCTTTTTCTTTATGGGAGCAGATCAGCAGCGGCACGCCAATGAGGAACAAGCCCAGGAAATGTACCTGGGTGCTTTCCCCGAAAGTAACGCCGTAATACAGCATCACCATGCAGAACACGAACATGAGGCCGAACTTGGCGGAAGAGTATTTTTTATTGTGGTTGAGCCAGAGAATAGAGAGGAAGCCGCCCACAAAACCGATGGCGGTGTAAAGGATGGTATAGTCGCCGGACATAAGGGAGAGCGATACCCCGCAAAAGGTACACAACAGGGCTGTCAGGAAACTGAAGGAATTAACGACCATGATCTTGCGGCCGTCACCGTCTTTCATATCAGAGGAAAGTCCTGTTTTTTTAATGATATTGAACCACTGGCTGATCATGAGCGCTTAATTACCCGTCAGAAGTTACAGCTTTTTTCACAGTTCATCAACATTTCTTCCGAAACAGTTCTGGTTGATATTATTTTGATTTTCAACTATTTAAATTGGCTAGTCTTGTTAAGTGACACTTAATCAACAACAACTGATTAACAAAAAAGGTTTACCAAAAAGACTAGCCCGATGAAGATCGGGCCAGGAAATTTACTCTCCAATTTATATTTGAACTTACTGGTATACAAATTTTCCGGCCTTGGATCGAAATTAACCACACAAAACGTTAAGAATTGTTAATTGGTAGTTAATAAAAAACGGATCCGCCATAAAAGAACAGGCCCGGGGAGAGCCCCAGACCTGTTAAATACGCTCCAATTTAACTCATTGAAAGCTCGTTACAGACGTAATTGACCCTCAATGACAAGCCAAAGGTATACTCCCCGCCGGGCAGGAAGTGTTAAAAGCTTGTTATTAAAAAAACGAACGGTACCGCTCCTGTTTTCCAGGCCCTGCCCGGATTTTTGAAAAACCTTTCCTTTCCGCCGGTTGTTTCTTAAATTGATCAACGTCAGGTTCCTGCCATGACGCTTATCAGCACAAACCACCGCCAGGCAGGCTACTTTTGCGATATAAACTCCATATCATGCCCTCTGTAGAAATCCTCTCACGCATACAATTCGCCTTCACCATAGCCTTCCATTACATCTATCCCCCGCTGAGCATCGGGCTGGGCGTGTGCCTCGTGATCATGGAAGGCATGTACCTGCGAACGGGCATCAAGATGTATGAAGACATTACCCGGTTCTGGATCAAGATCTTTGCGCTCATATTCGGCATCGGAGTGGCTACAGGCATTGTCATGGAGTTTGAATTCGGCACCAACTGGGCAACTTACTCCCGCTATGTAGGCGATGTATTCGGCAGCGCGCTGGCCGCGGAGGGCATCTTCGCTTTCGCGCTGGAATCCGGCTTCCTCGGCATACTGATCTTCGGCTGGAACCGCGTCAGCAAAGGCGTTCACTTCTTCTCCACCGTCATGGTCGCGCTCGGCTCCATCTTTTCGGCAATATGGATCGTTGTGGCCAACTCCTGGCAGCAAACACCCACGGGATACGTAATTGAAGGCGAAGGGCTGGAAGCCCGGGCCGTTATCACGGACTTCTGGGAAATGGTATTCAACCCCTCGTCGGTAGACCGTTTGTCGCATGTGCTGATAGGCGCTTTCCTGGCTGGCTCCTTCCTCGTGATGAGCGTGGCTGCCTGGTATATCCTGAAAAATAAATTCGTGGCGCCCGCGAAGGCGATGTTCAGGGTCGGGCTGTCCGTTGCCGCCATCAGCGCGCTGGCGCAGCTTTTCACCGGGCACCGCTCCGCGGAATATGTGAGCGAATACCAGCCGGCCAAGCTTGCGGCAATGGAAGGCCACTTCGACAG
>CBFHAF010000236.1:0-7066 GCA_965653435.1 uncultured Chitinophaga sp. | reverse complement strand
AGATATACGTTTCGGGTAGATTATACTTTGAGCAGCGTCTTCACCGGGTCTTTACCGAACAGCAGCTGTTCAGGGTTTTCCAGCATATCTTTCACGCGCACCAGGAAGCTAACGGATTCGCGGCCGTCGATGATGCGGTGGTCGTAGCTGAGCGCTACGTACATCATCGGGCGGATCACCACCTGGCCGTTGATGGCCATGGGGCGGTCCTGGATCTTGTGCATGCCCAGGATGGCGGATTGCGGGATGTTGATGATGGGCGTGCTCATGAGCGAGCCGAACACGCCGCCATTGGTGATGGTGAAGGTACCTCCGGTCATTTCTTCCATCGTCAGCTTGCTGTCTCTCGCTTTGGTGGCCAGTTCCACCACTTTTTTCTCGATGTCTGCCATGCCCAGGCTTTCCGCGTTGCGGATCACCGGCACTACCAGCCCTTTGGGAGCGGATACGGCGATAGAGATATCGCAGAAATCATGGTACACCAGCTCTTCCCCGTCTATGTAAGCATTCACGGCAGGGAATTCCTGCAATGCGAAGCAAACCGCTTTGGTGAAGAAGCTCATAAAGCCGAGGTTCACGCCGTGGGCGGTCTTGAAGGTCTCTTTGTATTTGGCGCGGATAGCCATGATGTTGGTCATGTCCACCTCGTTGAACGTGGTGAGCATGGCCGTGGTGTTCTTGGCTTCCACCAGCCTGCGGCTAACGGTTTTGCGGAGGTTGCTCATCTTCTCGCGGCGTTCGTTGCGGCTGAACATTTCATGGCCGATGGCAACGCCGGGATTTTCGAGGGCGGCAAACACGTCGTCTTTCATGATCTTGCCGTGTGCGCCCGAACCTTTGATGGAAGCGGGGTCCACCTTTTTGTCCGCGATCACGGCGGCTGCTACCGGAGAGGCTTTAACATCATTGGGAATAGCCGTAACCGGCGCCTGCTGGGCCTGGGGCGCTGCCTTGGGAGCTGGCGCGGCCTGCTGGGCGGGGGCCGGCGCCGCTTTGCCTGCGGGGCGGGCAGCGGCGGTATCTATCTGGCAGGCAACATCACCGATCTTCAGGGTATCCCCTTCCTTCGCGATGGTTTTGAGCACGCCTGCTTCTTCTGCATTCAGTTCAAAGGTGGCCTTTTCGGATTCCAGCTCGCACAGCACTTCATCTCTTTCCACGTATTCGCCGGACTGCTTCAGCCACTTGATGAGGGTTACTTCGCTGATGGATTCACCAACGGTAGGCACTTTAATATCTACGGTTCCTTTGTTCACGGCGGGGGCTACGGGAGCGGCTGCAGGGGCGGCTTCGGGCTGCGCTGCAGGAGCGGCTGCCGCGGCGGGCGCTTCAGGCTGCGGGGCGCTGCCGGCGCCTTCGGTATCGATGGTGCAGGCCACATCCCCGATCTTCAGGGTGGCGCCTTCGGGAGCCAGTATCTTCAAAACGCCGGGCTTTTCAGCATTCAGTTCAAAAGTGGCCTTCTCTGATTCCATTTCACACAATACTTCGTCCTGCTTTACAATATCGCCGTCTTTCTTAAGCCATTTTGCAATGGTCACCTCGCTGATGGATTCTCCTACCGTAGGAACTTTAATTTCGATTATCATGAGTATTACCCTCCCGTTGAAAAGTAAGTAGTTAAAAATTAAATATTAAAAGCCGTATCAATGATTTCCTGTTGTTCCTGCGCGTGTACTTTGGAATAACCGGTGGCGGTGGCTGTACTGGGGTTCCGGCTGATCACCCCGTAGTTGAACTGTTTAAGGTTCATGTGCAGGACACTGGCGGCGCCCATGGTGAGCGGCTCTTCCTGCACCCCGAACCAGGTAGCGCCTTGGTATTTCTGCTGGATGCCTTCCAGCTGCGCAACCGGCAGGGGGTAAAGCTGTTCCAGCCTAACGATGGCCACATCCTTGCGGTCTTCCTTCATCTGTTTCTCGCTGAGGTCGAAATACATTTTGCCGCTGCACAGCAGTACTTTCTTCACGCGGGTTGCATCGGTGATGAACGGATCGTCCAGCACTTCGCGGAAACCGCCCTGTATAAAGTCCGCCACGGGGCTGTAGCTGCGCACATGGCGCAGGTTGGCTTTGGGCGAGAAGTTGATCATCGGCTTGCGGAAAGGCAATGCCAGCTGGCGGCGCAGCGCATGGAAGAAGCTGGCGGCAGTGGTGCAGTTGGTCACAAAGATATTGTGTTCCGCGCACTGCTGTAAGAACCTTTCCAGGCGGGCGCTGGAGTGCTCGGGGCCCTGGCCTTCGTAACCGTGCGGCAGCAGCATCACCAGGCCGCTCTGCTTCTGCCATTTGGTTTCGGCGGAAGTGATGAACTGGTCGATCAGCGTCTGCGCGCCGTTCATGAAGTCGCCGAACTGCGCTTCCCAGATGGTGAGCGCGTAAGGATTGGCGATGGAATAACCGTATTCAAAGCCCAGCACAGCAAATTCGCTAAGCAGGGAGTTGTAGATCCTGAATTTACCCTGGTTCTCACCCAGGTTGCTGAGGCGGCTGTATTCCTCATCCGTTTCCTCGTTGCGCAGCACGGCATGGCGGTGGGAGAAGGTGCCCCTCTTCACGTCCTGGCCGCTGAGGCGCACGTCGCGGCCTTCCCTGAGGATGCTGGCGTAAGCGAGCAGCTCGCCTGAAGACCAGTCCAGCAAACCCTGCTCCGAGAACAGCTTTTGTTTTTCCTGCAGCAGCTTTTCCACCTTGCGCAGCGGCTTAAAGCCTTCAGGAATGGCCATGATGGCGGCAAACAACTGGTCCAGGTCCGCCTGCGAAACCGCCGTGGCGGGAGAAGTACCGAAATCTTCCGGGGTGCTCTTCCGCAGCTCTTTCCACCAAAGGTCGGGCTGCTGGTATTTGTAGGGAAGCGGGTGCTGTTTTACGTCGTCGAGCCGGGCCTGGAGATCGGCCCAGAAAGCTTTTTCCATTTCCGTTGCGAGGGCCGCATCCACTTCGCCGTTGGCGATCAGCTGCTGCGAATAGATCTCGCGCGGGTTCGGATGTTTGTCGATAGCGGCATACAGCTTGGGCTGGGTGAACTTCGGGTCGTCCCCTTCGTTGTGCCCGTGCTTGCGGTAGCACACCATATCGATATAGATATCGGAGTTGAATTCCTGGCGGTAACGGGTGGCGATCTCGGCTACTTTCACGGTGGCTTCCACATCGTCGCCGTTCACATGGAACACAGGCGCCTGCACGATGGAAGCTACGCTGGTACAGTAATCGGAAGAGCGCGCGTCCTCAAAATCGGTGGTGAAGCCGATCTGGTTGTTGATCACGAAGTGCATGGTGCCGCCGGTGTAATAACCTTTCAGCTTGCTCATCTGCGCCACTTCATATACTACGCCCTGGCCTGCAATGGCGGCGTCGCCATGGATGAGGATAGGGAGTATCTTATCGTAGTCGCTGTTGTAGATCACGTCCGCCTTTGAACGGGAGAAGCCCACCACCACGGGGTCCACCACTTCGAGGTGCGAAGGGTTGGGCGTAAGCTGCACGTTCACTTCTTTGCCTGCCGGCGTTTGAATGCTGGCGCGGAAACCAAGATGGTATTTTACGTCGCCGCTACCCATGGTGGTGTCGGGGATGGCGGTGCCTTCGAATTCTGAGAATATCTGTTCGTATGTTTTCCCAAGGATGTTGGCCAGCACGTTCAGCCGGCCGCGGTGGGCCATGCCGATCACGGCTTCCTGCACGCCGTATTCGGCGGCGGTGCTGATCATGGCGTCGAGCGCAGGAATGGTGGTTTCACCGCCTTCGAGCGAAAAGCGTTTCTGGCCGATGTACTTGGTGTGGAGGAATTTCTCGAACATCACGCCCTGGTTGAGTTTCATCAGGATGCGCTTCTTCTGTTCGGGCGTGAGGGGCTTGCGGAAAGATGTTTCCAGTTCTTTCTGCAGCCATTCTATTTTAGCCGCATCGTTGATGTAGGTAAACTCGATGCCTACGGCCGATGCGTATACTTCTTTAAGATGCTGGATGATTTTTTCGAGCGAAACTTTACCGAGGCCGATCACCTGGCCGGCAAAAAATTCGGTTTTCAGATCGGCGTCGGTGAGGCCGAAGTATTGCAGGTCGAGGTTCGCCTGGCGGTCTTTCCTTTCGCGGATGGGGTTGGTTTTGGCAATGAGGTGCCCTTTTTTGCGGTATGCCTGTATGAGGCGGTAGGCCCCGAGTTCTTTTACAAGCTGTTCGCTGCTCACCGGCAAAGAAGCGGCGCCTGTGGATGTGGCCGCTTTCCCGTTAGTATTGCTCACCGCAAAGTCGAATCCTTCAAAAAATTTGATCCATTCCGGGTCCACTGCGGCCGGATCTCTGCGGTACTCCTGGTACAACGACTCTATATACGCCGGGTGCGAGTTGGTGACAAACGAAAAGTCCTTCATTTACAACGAATTTAAGCTTGGTCTTTTATTCACATTTTCCATGATCCGTTCTATAAATACAAAAAACGGCCAACGGGATTGCAAATATCGCTAAAGATTTGGGATTTTCTGGTATTTCCGAAGGCTGTTTTATGATTTAAAACAAGCAGATATGTATATAATTTATTATTTTTGAACGCGGTAATTCCGGCATCCTTCCGGAAATACCTGCTTTTTATTTTTGTTTATAAAAAGATAAAACTTACCTTTGCCGTCCGAAACTTGAAATTTATACAATGGCAAACCATAAAGCAACGAAAAAAGACGTACGTCAGAGCAGAAAGCGTAATGAGCGTAACCGTTACTACGGTAAAACTACCCGTAATGCCATACGGGATCTGAAGAAACTGACTGATAAAGCAGCAGCTTCTGAGAATTTACCGGAAGTAATCTCCATGATCGACAAACTGGCGAAACGCAACGTTATTCACAAAAACAAAGCAGCCAACCTGAAGAGCAAACTTGCTAAGAAGGTGAACACCCTGGCGTAATCAGGCTGGTTTTCAATATTTTACAGCTCTTCCTTGCATAAGGGAAGGGCTTTTTTTATTTGCCCCTGGCCAAGTCCTGTACATGACCATAAACAGGTTTTACTACGGTTGTACTACGGTATCCCTACTAAAGCACTACCAAAGCTCTACTAAAGCCCTACTGTTGGTATACTGTTAACATACGGTTGCAAGCCGGGTCTTGCGCCGCCACCCCCAAATGCTTACATTTATGCCCTGAACCGCTTATTTTCATCAATATCACTGATTTACAACAATTTAAACCAAAATGACGAGGCTTTCCCAAGTTATCCTGCTGCTGCTCTGCTCCGTTCTTTCCCTTTCCGCCCAGGACCTGACCACCAAATATGAGCGCACCGGCGCCAAAGAGACCGTTACTTACCAGGAATGCATCGCCTGGTGGAAAATGCTCACAAAACGTTTCCCGCAGCTCAAAATGCTGGAAATCGGGCAAACGGACGCAGGGTATCCCCTCCACCTCGTTATCCTCTCGCAGGACAAAGATTTTAACTTCGCCAGCCTCAAAAAGAAAGATAAACGCGTGATACTCATCAACAACGGTATCCATCCCGGCGAACCGGACGGGGTAGACGCCACCATGATGCTCTTCCGCGACATCCTCCAGGGCAAAAAACAGCTTCCCGGCAACGTCGTGCTCGCGGCCATCCCGCTGTACAATATCGGCGGCTCCCTGAACCGGAGCGCCTTTTACCGGGTGGACCAGAACGGCCCCGAAGAATTCGGCTCCCGCGGCAACGCCCAGAACCTGGACCTCAACCGCGATTTTATTAAAGCCGATTCCCGGAATGCCCGGGCCTTCCAGCAAATATACCACCTCACGGACCCGGATGTGTTCGTAGACAACCATGTGAGCAACGGCGCGGACTACCAGCATATCATGACCCTGCTCACCACCCAGCACGGCAAACTGGGCGGGCCCATGGGCGCTTTCATACACGATACCTTCGAGCCCGGGCTGTATAAGCTCATGAAAGAAAAAGGCTATGACCTCCTGCCTTACGTGAACCACTACGGCAGCACGCCGGACAGCGGCTGGGTGGCCTATGCGGACGGCCCCCGTTATTCCAGCGGCTACACTACCCTGTTCCATACCTTCGGCTTCGTGCCGGAAACGCATATGCTGAAACCATACAAACAACGCGTGGAAGCCACCTATGCGCTCATGGAATGTTTCATCCGCTTCACGGGCGACAACAGCGCGAAGATCCGCCAGCTGCGGGAGCAAACCAAAGCCTCCGTAAAAACGCAGGAGAAGTTCCCGCTCAGCTGGAGCCCGGATATGACACAATCCGAATTCTACACCTTCAAAGGTTACGCCGCCGGTTACAGGACCAGTGAAGTATCCGGCCTGCCCCGCCTGTATTACGACCGCTCCAAACCTTACGAAAAACAGATCAGGATATTCAACACCTTTCAGCCCGGCGACTTCGTGACCAAACCCGAAGCCTACATCATCCCGCAAGGATGGTGGGCGGTGATAGAGCTGCTGAAGAATAATAAAGTGGCCATGCGCCGCTTCACGCAGGATACGACCGTTACCGTGGAAGCCTACCGCATCGAGGACTATAAAACGCCGCAGCGCCCCTACGAAAAACATTACCTCCACAACGGTGTGAAAGTGAGCAGCAGCAAACAGACCCTCAAATTCCTGAAAGGTGATTATTATATCCCGATGAACCAGACGGCCAACCGCTACCTCATCGAAACGCTGGAGCCCATGGGCGGCGATTCATTTTTCGCCTGGAACTTTTTTGACGCCATCCTCGGCCAGAAAGAAGGTTATTCCACCTATGTGTTTGAAGACACCGCCGCGGAATACCTCAAAGCACATCCTGAGCTGAAACAGGCGCTGGACCAGCAACGCACCAAAGACAGCGCCTTTGCCAAAAGCGCCTCCGCGCAGCTGAATTTCGTATACCGCAATTCGCCCTGGAACGAGCCGGGGTTTATGAGGTACCCGGTGTATAGGGTGGTGAAGTGAGAAATTTGATACTTTATTATTCACCCATTAAGGTGACTTTTTGTGTCTTATATTCATGAAAAAGACAAAGAAAAATTTTACAACACTGGCCCAATTTCAGAATAAGTATTTTGGCAAAAGGGGAACTGCGAAACGTGAGAAGTT
>CBFHAF010000235.1:0-7074 GCA_965653435.1 uncultured Chitinophaga sp. | reverse complement strand
AACATCATCTACAAACAATTCGTGACCGGCAGCGGCCCCGCCAGCCAGCAGGTGGAAAAAGCCGCGGCCGACGCATACAAGCGCCTGCTGCGCCCTTCGCTGGAAAACGAAAGCCGCGCCGCCGCCAAGGAAAAAGCGGATGCCGAAGCCATCGAAGTGTTCGCCGAGAACCTGCGCCAGCTGCTCCTCGCAGCCCCGCTCGGCCCCAAGGCCGTGATAGCGGTAGACCCCGGGTACCGCACCGGTTGCAAGACCGTAGCGCTGGACAACCAGGGCAATATGCTCGCGCACGATGTGATCTTCCCCCTCGAAAAGAACTACAAAGCCCAGGACGCCGAGCACCTGCTGCGCAACTGGGTGAACAAATACGAGATACAGGCCATCGCCGTGGGCAATGGTACCGCGGGCCGTGAAACCGAAGACTTCATCAAAAAGATCGATTTCGGCAGAAAGGTGAACGTGTTCATGGTGAACGAAAGCGGCGCGTCCGTGTATTCAGCATCGGAAGTGGCGCGTGAAGAGTTCCCGAACGAAGACGTGACCGTGCGCGGTTCCGTATCCATCGGCCGCCGGCTGATAGACCCGCTCGCAGAGCTGGTGAAGATCGATCCCAAAGCGATCGGCGTGGGCCAGTACCAGCACGACGTGAACCAGAGCCACCTCAAGCAAAGCCTGGACCGCGTGGTGGTAAGCTGCGTGAACAATGTGGGCGTAAACCTCAACACCGCTTCAAAGCATTTGCTGGCATACGTTTCCGGCCTCGGCCCCTCGCTGGCTGAGAACATCGTGAAATTCCGCAAGGAGAACGGTGCTTTCAGGAACCGCCAGGAACTGAAAAAAGTGTCCCGCCTCGGCGATAAGGCATTCGAACAATGCGCGGGCTTCCTCCGCATCGAGAATGGCGACAACCCGCTGGATAACTCCGCCGTGCACCCGGAACGTTATCCCGTAGTGGAAGCCATAGCGGCGGGGCAAAAATGCACCGTAGCGGAACTGATCGGCCGCAACGAGCTCCGCAAGCAGGTGAACATCAAAGATTACATCAGCGAAGAAGTAGGCCAGCTCACGCTGGAAGACATCCTCAAAGAACTGGCCAAGCCCAGCCGCGACCCGCGCGACGAGATCGCCATCTTCGAATATGCCGAAGGCATCAAGAGCATGGAAGACGTGCACCCCGGCATGACGCTGCCCGGCGTAGTGACCAACATCACGGCATTCGGCGCGTTTGTGGACATCGGCGTGAAGCAGGACGGGCTGGTGCATATCTCCCACCTCTCCAACAAATTCATCAGCAACCCGAACGAAGCCGTGAAGCTGAACCAGAAAGTAACGGTAACCGTGCTGGAAGTGGATATTGCGCGCAAACGCATTTCATTGTCCATGAAAGACAATGAGCCCACTACCGGCGGAGGCGGCGGCCAGCGCAGGGAACGAAGGGAAGGCAGGGAGAGCAAACCCGCCAAGGAAGCGCCGCTCAACGACTTCCAGGCAAAGCTCCAGGCATTGAAATCGAAATTCAAGTAATAAAAAAGGCATCTCAAAACAGAGATGCCTTTTTTGTTTCATGTTCCGGATAAAATCAGCCGTCTTTATCCGGGTCATCCGGTAAAGGAGGTTCCGGCGGTTCAAGAGCGGTTTCTTCGAAACTGGCCACCCCGGTACTGAAGGTGGAATACGCCTTGAAATCCGAAGCAATTGATTCCAGGATTTCAAAAGGTGCTGTGCCTGTTCTCAGATACGTATCATACTCATCACGGGAAATTGAAAGCTTCACTGCAATTTCATCATCCGTGATAATTACGCCCGCCTTGTCCGCATTACTTTTAATTTCCTCAATGGCAGCTTTGAATACGTTCATTTCCCTGCATTATCGTTTTTATCAAAATCAAGGGCCGTCTCCATACACTGGAGACGGCCCTTCATGTTTTTATCCAGCTTATTCCAGGATATCACTTTAATTGTAAACGTGCTAACAGCATGCAAACCTGCAATGCCTGGATACAGCTGGGTTTTGCTAATTCTTCAGATTAGCGTTCCTGTCTTCCTGTTCCTGCGGTATAGGCAGGAATTCGCTCTGCCCTACCGTAAAGCCCGGCAGCACAGCCGCCGCCTGGCCGGTACGCAGCAGGTCGTTGAACCTTTCTCCCCACCATTCGCAGATCAGCTCCGCACGGCGTTCGTCCAGCACCTGCTGCAGCGTAACGCCTGCCATTGCGTTGAGTTTTGCGCGGGTGCGCACCAGGTTAAAAGGCACATCGCCGTTCTGGCCTTTGCGGACTTTAGCTTCGGCATTCATCAGCAGCGCTTCCGCATAACGGAATATGCGGATATTGTTATTGGCGCCGTAATAATCCACCCTGCCCGGCGTCATTTGTGATTTCGGGAAATAGGCCTTGCCGTTAAAATATTTTTTCCTGCCGGCGTTCCCTGAAACCGGGTCGCCGTCAGGCGTTAGGGCGGTTGTGCCCGGCTCGCCGTTCACACCGCACCTGAGTATCGTTGTTCTCATCCGCAGCGTATCCTGGCGGGCTGTCAGGAAATTCACGGCCTTCTGCGTGGGCACCATCCAGCCGGAGCCGGATATCGGCATGCCGTGGGTATTTTCCGGGCCCTGGAAAAGGAAGAAATTACCCCACAGCTCATTCGCGCCACCGGAAGTAACAATATCGCCGCTCTCATTGCCGAAGTCGGAATATTGAAATTCGAGGATGGCCTCGTTGGAGAGCTTGCCCGGTTTTTTCCACAGCTGGTAATAATCGGGGAACAGGCTGAATTTCCCGCTGTTGATGATCTGGTTGGTGCAATCCAGCACCACGTCCCAATGCGGGCTTGCGTTATTGTTGCCGGCCAGGTCCATCGCGGCTTTGGCTTTCAGGAAAAGCGCGGTGTATTTGGTCACGCCGCCGGCATGGGTGGCCTGGTTGGGACGGGCGTCTTCCAGGTTAGCGATGCAGAAATCCATTTCTTCGATCACACCTGCCAGTACATCGGCCCTGGATGTTTTTTTCGCTTCGCTCAGCTGGTTCGGATCATTGCTTTCCATTCCGAGCACCGGCACATCGCCCCAGTACCTGCTGGCCCAGTAATGCCCCAGCGCCCTGAAAAAGCGTACTTCGGCGCGGTACCGCTCCAGGAGCGCCTGGTTGGCGGCGTCGCCGGAAGGTATGCGTTTGCCGAATTCCTCCAGCTCGGCCAGCGCGCTGTTCGCGCCCAGCACTACACCGTAAATGCTGATCCACATATCGTTGATGCCCCAGTAACTTTTTACCGTTACGTTGTTCTGGTTATTGTGAATAGCGATCTGCCCCGCATCGTCGTTGCCCGGCTCTATTTCATCGCCGCGCACGGACCTGATGGTAACGCTGATCCATTTCGCGAACGTTCCGCTGGAAGCGGTCCTGTACATGCCGGATACGGGCTGGTACATCAGCGAAAGGTTTGAATAATCGATCGTGGTTACCGGCGGCTCGTTCTCCGCCAGGCGGTCAAGGAATTTTGAACAACCGGACAGCAGGGTGATAACAGTTGCCAGGATTGTTATTTGTTTATATCGTTTCATAAGAATTTTTTTTGTTGACAGGTTTAAACTAGAATGATGCTCTCACGCCAAGGCTGTACGTAGCCGAAATGGGATATACGTTCATATCATAACCATACCCGGAAACTTCAGGTGTGAAGCCATTGTATTTGGTAAAAATGAAAGGCCTGTCTGCTGTGGCATATACCCGGAACCTGGAAGGATTGTTTTCCTTGCCCACATTAAAATTATATCCCAGCTGGATGTTCTGTATGCGCAGGTAAGAACCGCTTTCAACAAAGAAGGAGCTGCTCACCTTGAACCATCCGTCCGCAATGGCGTTGGCGGAAGGGTAAGCATTGGTGGAGCCGGGGCCCGTCCACATGTTGCTGGCGAAATCCGCGTCGATGTTCAGCGAGTTGGATGCTTTATACAATTTACCGCGGTTCAGATTGAGTATCTTGTTACCGGCCGATCCCTGGAAGGCGATGCTGAAATCGAAATTTTTGTATTCCATCGCGAGGTTGAACCCGTAAGTTACCTTGGGAAGATAGCTGCCCATGTTGATGCGGTCATTGTTGTCGAGCACGCCGTTGCCGTCCTGGTCTTTATATTTCAGGAAGCCCGGGCGTATCTTGGAAAGCGCCGTTGCGTTGTAGTTGGACGCGATGGGATCTTTCGCGATCTCGTCGTCCGTCTGGTATACGCCGATCATTTCGTATCCATAGAAATACCTGAGCGGTTGCCCTACAACGGTCCTGTTGGGGAATTCAGCGATATACGGGAAAACGCCGTCTATCATGCTGGGCAGCGTACCCAGGCTTGTCACCTCGTTCTTTAATGTCGAGAAGTTGCCGCCTACTTCGTAACGGAAGTCCCCTACCTTGTCGTTCCAGCTGAGCTGCACATCGAAGCCGCTGTTCACCATTTCCGCCCAGTTGCCGTAAACGCTTCCGTAGGTAAAGCCGAACGGCCTGTTGAGCGCTACGTCCGTGGTTTTGCGGTGATAATAATCTACGGAGCCTTTCAGTCTTCTGTTAAGCACTTCGAAGTCTATACCGCCGTCCCATTCTGTTACTACTTCCCAGGTAAGGCTGGTAAAGAACCTGTTCACGGTATAACCCGGCACGTAAACGCCGTTGGCAGCCGGGGTACTGCCGAATATGCCTGAAACCGGGCTTCCCTGGGTTATGCTGGCATAACCGGCATTGGAGCTTACCCCGTCGTTGCCCAGCTTGCCCCAGCTGCCGCGCAGCTTCAGGTAATCGAATATGTGCTGGCCTTTCATGAAATTTTCACCGGTGATCACCCAGCCCAGGCCCACGGAAGGGAAATACCCCCATTTGTCCTGGTACTTGGAGCTGCCGTCGGCACGGAGCGTGGCGGTGAGCAGGTATTTGTTGTCGTAGGAATAAGTGCCGCGGGTAAAGAACGATAATCCTGCGTTACGGGAACCGTCTTCATCGTAGCCGTTCTGATCCCTCGTTCCCTGTGTTACGTACCATTGTTCCTCTGCAAGGGGCACGTTGTTGGCGGACACCCATGTTTGCCTCCAGCGCTCTTCCCTGGCAGACTGCCCCAGCAGCAGCGACCAGTTATGTTTGCCGGCGGCGTCGCGATAAGTGAGCAGGTTATCCAGCACATAGTTCGTGGTGCGTTCCTGGGTGGAGGTTAAATTGGAAACGGTCACGCTGGTGCCCGGCCCCAGGTTGCGTTCCCGGCCGTATTGCGCGCGCAGGCCGGAAGCGTACAGCTGGTTGAGCTGCGAGCGGAACGTGAGCTTGTCTTTCCAGAAAGTCGCTTCCGCATACAGCGTGGGCATCACCTGGAAATTTTTCAGCCTGTTGTAATTATAATAGGCGTTGGCTACAGGGTTCGCGTCTTCCCTGCCGATGGTAGCGGCTGCGGCAAATTTTACCGGGAAGGCGTTCACGTTCTGTTCGTCGTAAACCGGAAATAAAGGCGTGGCGGAATATGCATCGGAGAAGGCGTCGCTGTTGGGCACAAACGTCGTGGAGTTGACGATGTACGCCGTGAAGCCCACTTTCAGCCAGGGATACGCCCGGGCTTCCAGCTGCAGCCTTGCATTGTATCTTTCGAAGCTGTTCTTCGATTCCTGGATACCGTTCTGGTAGGTATAATTAATGCCCACCGAATAGGTCACTTTATCGCTGCCGCCCTGGATGTCTACCCCATGGTTGGTGATAAGCGCCCGCTCGCGCAGCAGCTCGTCGTACCAATCGGTGCTGGTAGAGGGGTTCAGCCCGCTGCCGCCGAACCTTTCGGACGACAGCCTGATGGTATTGGTGTCCTGCGTCGTTCTTCTTTCGAGGGCAAATTTCGTGTACTGCTGGCCATTGGCCATTTTGAGCATGTTCACCGGCGCCTGGAAACCCACATACCCGTTGTAGGTAACGCGGGTGGGCATGTTGAGCTTGCCTTTCTTGGTGGTGATGAGCACCACGCCGTTGGCTGCGCGCACGCCGTAGATGGCGGCGCCCGATGCGTCTTTCAGGATGGACATCTCGGCAATGTCTCCCGGGTTCAGGAAGTTGATGTCGTTAACGAACATGCCGTCCACCACATACAGGGGGCTTTCGTTGTTCAAAGATCCAATGCCCCTGATGCGCACGGCCGGGGAGCTGCCCGGCGCGCCGTTGCCCACGATCTGCACCCCGGGCACGCTGCCCTGAAGGGCGTCCATGGGGGTTGATGTGGTGCGTTTCATCATGTTCTCCGTGTTTACGGTGGTAATGGGAGCCGTGAGGTCCCCTTTCCGCTGGGTGCCGTACCCTACCACCACCACTTGTTCCAGCGTGGCCCCTTCATCGGGCTGGAGGGTGATGTCCATGTTGTCTGCAATGGCAAAAGCCCGCCGGGTGTACCCGAGGATGGTCACCACCAGGGAGTCTGCCGTGGCGGGTACCGCCAGCGTGAAGGTGCCGGTTTCCGAAGAAATGGCGCCAACATTGGGCGCGTTCTTCACCGTGATGGTTGCACCGGGTAGCGGGAGCCCCTTGTCGTCCTGCACCCTGCCTTTTACGGTCCGGGTCTGTGCCTGGGCGGACGCAAAGATCCCGGGTAAAAGAATGGCGATAATAAAAGTCAGTGAGAAGAAATACTTCATACGTGGGAAATTTAATTCAGGTTATAGTAGCGGTTTATCAAACACTTCCTCAAAATTAACGACCTTAACAGCCGGAGCCGCGAATTTCACTACATCATTTCCTCATCAAAAATTTCTAAGTGATTATTTTTCAGTAAATTCAAATTACTTCATCGCCTCATCTAAGTAGGTATTTTTTGTATATGAGAACTTTAGTCCTCCTGCTAACACTCTTCAGTACTGCCGCCCGCGCGCAGAATACACTGGGGATCCCTTTTGTCGTCAATTACCATAAAGCCTTGTTCAATGGCGGAAGCCGTACCTGGGATATCAAACAGGATAACAAAGGGATCATGTACTTCGCCAACGATGAAGGGCTGGTCACGTTCAACGGGAGCTTCTGGAAATTATTCCCGCTGCCCAATAAAACGGTGCTGCGGTCTATCCACAT
>CBFHAF010000234.1:0-7120 GCA_965653435.1 uncultured Chitinophaga sp. | reverse complement strand
CGCGTTTCCAAAGGCCAGACGCTTGCCCAGGTAGATGACCAGGTTGCACGGGCCGGTATCGCTGAACTGCAGACCCAGCTGGACCTCGCCAGAACGCTGTTTTCCAAGCAGGAAAATCTCTGGAAACAAAAGATCGGCTCTGAAGTGCAATACCTGAATGCCAAATCGAACGTGGAAAGCCTCGAAAGAAGGCTGGGCACATTAAAAGAACAACAAGCCCTGACCCGCATCATATCTCCCATAAATGGTACGGTAGACGCGGTGATCGCTAAAATAGGCGACAACGCCGCCCCCGGCCAGCCTGCCTTCCGTGTGGTGAACAGCAGCAACCTCCGCGTAGTGGCCAATATCGCTGAATCTTTCGCAGGCCGCGTGAGTACCGGCGACGAAGTGATCGTGACCCTGCCGGATATCCAGAAAGAGATCCGCACCCGTATCGGTTTCGCTTCCAAGGTGATAGACCCGCTGAGCCGCACCATTAATGTGGAAATTCCGCTGAAACCAGCGGCAGACCTGCACCCGAACATGATCGCACACCTGCGCATCGTGGACTACCGCGCCAAAGACGCTATCGTAGTGCCCGTAAATGTGATCCAGTATTCACTCGGTAAACCATATGTATTGACCGTAAAAGGCGAAGGCAATAAACTGCAGGCCGTGCGTACCAACATCGAGCTGGGCCGCACCTATAACGACAAAGCAGAAATCAAATCAGGCTTGAAAAGCGGGGACAGGATCATTACCACCGGCTTCCAGGGTCTGAATGATAATGACTATATCAAATTGTAACCAGGTTTGCCATCTTTAAAATTTAACCGATGAAGGACTTAGAAAAAGAGTTTAAGCTCACCAGCTGGGCGGTCGATAATAAGGTGAGCATTTATGTGGCTACCCTTATTATTACGATCGCCGGTTTCCTGGCTTACAATAGCATGCCCAAGGAACAATTTCCTGAGGTAGTATTCCCGCAGTTTTACATATCCACTATTTACTTCGGTACATCGCCGGAGGATATGGAAACGCTTGTGACCAAACCGATAGAGAAAAAACTGAAATCCATTTCAGGCGTAAAAAAGATTACGAGCACTTCCATCCAGGACTATTCAGCGATCACCATCGAATTTAATCCAGATGAAGATCTTGAAGCGGCGGCAAATGAGGTGAGGTCTAAAATAGATGAAGCAAAACCCGACCTGCCCACCAACCTGTCAACAGACGGCCAGGAGCCACAGGTGATCCAGATAGACGTATCGCAGATACCGATCATGAACGTTAACATGAGTGGTGACTTTGACCTGCAGACGCTCAAGCGGTACGCTGATGAAATGCAGGACAGGATCGAAGGCCTGAAAGAGATCACCCGTGTAGACATTGTAGGGGCGCTGGACAGGGAGATACATATCGATCTCGACAAATATAAAATGGATGCGGCCCGCATCAGCTTCGACGATGTGGCCAACGCAGTAGCCATGGAAAACAGGACCATTTCCGGCGGTCTGGTGACTATGGACGGGCAGAAGCGCACACTGTCTGTGAAAGGCGAATACAAGGATCCCACGCTGATCCGTAACATCGTGATCCGCGGCTCCTCCGGCGCCGTAGTGTACCTGCGCGACATTGCCGATGTGAAAGACGACTTTAAAGAGCAGGAATCTTACGCCCGCCTCAACGGCAAAAGCGTAATCACCCTGAACGTGATCAAGAGAAGCGGCGAAAACCTGATCGATGCATCCGATAAGATTGCGAAGATCGTGGAAGACATGAAAGGCGGCTACCTGCCTAAAGGGCTGGATGTGACCATCACCGCAGATCAGAGTGAGTCCACCCGCGTAACTTTGCATGACCTCATCAATACCATCATCATTGGTTTCATACTGGTGACCGTCGTGCTGATGTTCTTCATGGGGGCCGTGAATGCCATATTTGTGGCGGCTTCCGTGCCCATTTCCATGTTCATCGCCTTTGTGGTGCTGAATGGCATGGGCTACACCCTCAACATGATGGTGCTGTTCTCCTTCCTGCTGGCATTGGGTATCGTGGTAGACGATGCGATCGTGGTAATTGAGAACGTACACCGTATCTTCTACGAGCGGCGTGACCTCGGTATCGTCAAAGCTGCGAAAATAGCGGCCGGGGAAGTGTTCCTTCCCGTATTCTCGGGCACGCTCACCGTACTGGCGCCGTTCTTTCCGCTGCTGTTCTGGCCGGGCATTATCGGCAGCTTCATGAAGTTCCTGCCGGTTACGCTGATCGTAACGCTGATGGCTTCGCTGGTAGTGGCATATATTATCAACCCTGTGTTCGCGGTAGATTTCATGGACCGCCATGAAGGGGAGAGCCATCCCAAACCCCGCTTCGACAGGAAGTTTACCATTGTAACTGTTGTGTTCGCCCTTATAGCGCTCATCAGTTACGGTATCAGCTTCGGCGCTGGCAATATCGTGGTTTTCATTTACCTGCTGGTAGCGCTGGAACGTTTCTGGCTCGGCGGTGTTGCAAGGAAATTCCAGAGCAACGTTTGGCCCCGTGTCCAAAACCGTTACAGGAGGGTGCTCAGCTGGGCTATCATAGGATGGCGCCCGGTGTTCATCCTGCTCGGCACCTTCGGCCTGCTGGTGTTCAGCATCATGCTCACCGCCATCCGCAGCCCGAAAGTGGTGTTCTTCCCGCAGGCAGATCCAAACTTCATTTATGCATACATAGAATTGCCGATCGGTACGGATCAGAAAGTAACGGATTCCGTCACCAATGTCATCGAGCAAAGAGTGACCAAAGTAGTCGGCGGCACCCAAAACCCGCTCGTGAAATCCATCATCTCCATCGTAGCCGTTGGAGCCGGCGATCCCAGCCAGATGGACATGAGCGTGCAGCCGCATAAAGGCAAGGTGACCGTAGCTTTCGTAGAATTCGCCAAACGTAACGGTCAAAGTACCGTGAAATACCTGGACGAGATCCGCGCCGCCGTGAAAGGCGTGCCCGGAGCAGATATTACAGTTGAACAGGAACAAGGCGGCCCTCCGACCGGTAAACCGATCAATATTGAGATCACCGGCGACGAATTTGAACAGCTGGCTTCTACATCCGAGCGCCTGAAACGCTACCTGGACAGCCTCCAGATCGGCGGCGTGGAAGAACTGAGAAGCGATTTCCAGAGCAACAAACCCGAGATCATCGTATCGATAGACCGTGAAAGGGCAAACCGGGAAGGTATCTCCACCGGCCAGATCGGCGGCGCGTTGCGTACCGCGCTGTTCGGAACGGAAGTTTCCAAATTCCGCGACCCGGAAGATGATTATCCTATCATCGTTCGCCTCCAGGAAGATCAGCGTAATAATATCAACACCCTCATGAACCTGAACCTCACCTACCGTGATATGAACATGGGCGGAGCGATCAGGCAGGTGCCCCTGAGCGCGGTGGCTGATATCCGTTACTCCAATACTTACGCCGGTATCAAACGTAAAGACGACAAACGCGTGGTAACGCTGTACTCCAACGTACTCACCGGCTTCAACGCAAACGAAGTGGTAGCCGCCATCAACTCCGCAGTGCTGGATTTCAGTCCGCCGGATGGTATCACTGTTAAAATGACCGGGGAACAGGAGGACCAGGCAGAGACCATGAACTTCCTCGTAGTGGCCATGCTGGGCGCTATCGGGCTCATCTTCTTCATCATGGTGACGCAGTTCAACTCCGTGGGCCGTTCGCTGGTGATCTTCCTGGAGATCCTCTTCAGTATCATCGGTGTGTTCCTGGGCTTCGCCATCTTCGGTATGGACATCTCTATCGTAATGACCGGCGTGGGTATCATGGCCCTCGCAGGTATCGTTGCCCGTAACGGTATCGTACTCGTGGAATTCACGGACCTGCTCACCATGCAGGGCGTACCGGTGAACGAAGCCGTGGTGGAAGCCGGTAGAACGCGTATGACGCCAGTATTGCTCACCGCTATCGCCGCCATCCTCGGTTTGATACCGCTGGCGGTCGGCCTGAACATCGACTTCTGGAGATTGTTCGACGAATTCAACCCGCACATCTTCTTCGGCGGCGACAACGTGGCTTTCTGGGGACCGCTGGCCTGGACCATGGTGTTCGGCCTCATCTTCGCTACATTCCTCACCCTGATACTGGTGCCGGTGATGTACGCCATGAACAAACGCTGCATTGATGTGCTGGACCTTTACGGCCTGCCGCGCGGCCTGAAATATGTACCGTTCCTGGTGCTTATCCTCAAGCTGTTTTCCAAAAAGGAAACAGTGCGCAAGCTGCACGATCTCGATTATGTATCTCCCCGGCCATATAATTTCTTTAACCACCAGGCCGAAGAGCCGGATAAAGAAAAGGCTAAATCCGCCAAAGGAGTAGTAATGCATTAAACGGACTGTTTTTTCTTAATAATCAGAGCAAACAGTGTAACAGTTGTAGGTTAACAAGTACCGTCCCGATTCCTCGGGACGGTTTTTTTATGCGGCTGAGGGAATATTTATTATTTTTCGAAACCTGAAAACAACTCCCATGCGATTATTCTTTTTATTGCTGCTCTGCTCCGCCTGCGCCATGGCACAGGAAAAGCCCGTTTACACCGATGCCCGGAATTTCCAGTTCATCGGCAAAGGGCTGCCTACCGATCCGGTATACGTCAGGCTGGATACGGTGCAGACCAAACCTATGACCCAGGCTGTGAAATATCTCAGCACCCACAGCGCCGGCATAGCCGTACTGTTCCAGACCAACTCACCGTATGTCCGGGCCCGTTGGCAGCTTGCCAGGAGGCAGTATTATGCCAATATTCCTCCCATCGCGCACAGCGGGCTGGACCTGTATTGCCTGAACAAAGGGCGCTGGCAATGGTGCGGCGTAGGCAGGCCCGGAGACAAGGATACGCTGAACGATGAGCCGCTCGTTTCTAATATGGACACTGCCATGAAGCAGTTCATCCTGTACCTTCCTGTCTATAACCAGCTTACCTCGCTCGAGATAGGCGTGGCGCCAGGCGCAACGATCTCGCGCATTGAAAGGCCCGCGGTGGATACCACCCGGCGCGTGGTGATCTACGGTTCCAGCATTTTGCAGGGCGCTTCCGCCAGCCGCGCGGGCATGGCCTATCCTGCCATCCTCCAGCGCAGGACGGGCTGGGAATTCATCAACCTCGGCTTCAGCGGCAACGGTAAAATGGAATTTCCCGTGGCGGAGCTGCTGGCCACCATGCCGGCGAAGATATTCGTGCTGGACTGCATCCCGAACCCTTCGGCTGAAGAGATAAGGGAAAGGGCTTACCCCTTTATCAAGCACCTGCTCACCAAACGGCCGGAAGTGCCAGTTTTACTCGTAGAGACAGCATTGCGCGAGCACGGGTATTTCGATCTGAAAGTAGGAGAAGTTGTCAAAGAGAAGAACGATGCTATCCGTGATGCCTATACGAAACTGAAGAGCGAAGGTTTCAAACAACTGTATTACCTGCCGGCCGCCGGCCTGATCGGGCACGATCATGAAGCGACGATAGACGGGACGCATCTCACGGACCTCGGCTTCATGCGCCAGGCCGAAGTGATGCTGCCTTTGCTGGAAAAGCTGATGAAAAAATCCGCGCCGGTGAAATGACCAAATTCGTAACTTGCTGTCTTTAAAGGCAATTTTACCTATGCTAAAAAATCATGAAATCGACTACCGGATCCACGGTGAGGAGATGCAAATAGTTGAAATAGAGCTGGACCCGCAGGAAAGCGCAGTAGCGGAAAGCGGCAGCTTTATGATGATGGACCAGGAAATCAAGATGGAAACCCTTTTTGGAGACGGTTCAGGTGCGCAGCAGGGCTTCTTCGGCAAGCTCATGAGCGCCGGCAAACGCCTGATCACCGGGGAAAGCCTCTTCATTACCGCATTTACAAATGTTGGCCATGGTAAAAAGCGCGTGAGCTTTGCAGCGCCCTACCCTGGCAAGATCATTCCCATGGACCTGCGTTTGCTGGGCGGCAAAGTGATCTGCCAGAAAGATGCTTTCCTTTGCGCGGCACGCGGGGTGAACGTTGGTATTGAATTCCAGCGCAAGCTCGGCACCGGTATATTCGGCGGCGAAGGTTTCATTATGCAGAAGCTGGAAGGCGATGGCCTGGCGTTCGTACATGCCGGCGGTTACGTGATCGAAAAGGAATTGCAGCCCGGCGAAGTGCTGAAAGTGGATACAGGCTGCGTGGTGGCTTACACCCAGCAGGTGGATTTCGATATTGAATTCGTTCGCGGTGTGAAGAACGTGGTATTCGGTGGCGAAGGCCTGTTTTTCGCGGTGCTGAGAGGCCCGGGGAAAGTATGGCTGCAAAGCCTGCCCATCAGCCGCCTTGCAAGCAGGGTGCTGGCATATGGAACAGGAGCAAGAAAAGAAGAAGGCAGCATACTGGGCGGCCTCGGTAACCTGCTGGACGGGGATTGATGCTACTAAGCTGAAATTCAATTAATTAAGGCAAAGTGGCGGGGAAAGGCAGGGATGCCTTCCCCGCGGTGCCATATCGCTGAAGGACCGGTATATTTGTAAAAAAGTCAGCCATTCATCGATTTTTTGCAAATAATTAACGAACAGATTGCTACTATTGTCTTAATATTGCCCGGAGGCTTAACCAGATACACCGGATTTTTTTGTATATTAGAGTCTGAAACAGCGGCTGGCACTGTGTGGGTGCCACTACAGTAATAACACTGGCGCGGATGAAAGACAATTTATCCTGGTGCTATGAATAAGATTGAAAAACTTACTCATGTTGAAAATTCAGGTGAATCCCAGGTATATTAATTCCAGGTATTATTAACGGTAGACCTATAAGGGGTTTTAGGAGACATTCCGGTTAACCATAAACAACTACCTTAAATTTCCTGTCGAGATGGCTGAGAGGTTTAATTTTAAAATTTCCGCGAAAAAATTGTAATGCAAGCGGCGCTAAATTATCTTTGCTGTTCCGAGAAAAATGTTAGAGAAAAATACGTATTAAACGGAAGCCGGTATTTGTATTGAAAAAAACGATCAATTTATCCCGAAGTTATGCGGGTGACTCACCGGCGCCTTATTATAATTATAAAACCTAAACAAGTAGGTGAATTTCATTTTTATGAAATCATTGAAAATTGCTTC
>CBFHAF010000233.1:0-7138 GCA_965653435.1 uncultured Chitinophaga sp. | reverse complement strand
AAAGGCGGCTCCACCGCCAACTGGTTCGGCATGGCTTCCATCGGGCTTACGCTGAAGATCCCCATCTTCGACGGTTTTGCCCGCCGTTCCCGCGTGGACCAGGCGAATGTAACCCTGGCGCAGGTGAACAAACGGCTGGAAGCCAATAAGCTGGAAATGACCACCGCTTTCGAGAACAGCAGGCTTATGCTGCTGAACAGCCTCAGCACCATTAAAACACAAAAGGAGAACGTATCGCTGGCAGACGAAGTGTACGCGTCCACCCAGAACAATTATAACCTGGGCCTGGCCAGTCTTACAGACCTGCTGAACGCCGAAACCTCGCTGGCGGAAGCCCAGAACAGCTACAACGAAGCGCTGCTGCAATACAAATTAGCAGAGCTGGACCTCATCAAATCACACGGTAACCTGCCATCACTCTTAAACTAATGCAAGCCATGAAGAAAGTTTTAATCTACGGCGTTTTAACAATAGCAGCCCTCGCTGCCATCATGTGGAAGCTGAATGCGAACAAAAAAGCCAACACGGAAAAGATCGAATTCGTAAAACAAAGCAACTCCGGCGATGTGCCGGTGCTGACCGAGAAAGTGACCAAAACGGAATTTGACCAGGCTTTTGCCGCCAACGGGAACTTTGAGCCCGCCCGCGAGCTCACCTTCCTCAGCGAAACATCAGGCCGCATCACCAAACTGCTGGTAGACGAAGGGACCTTTGTGAAACAAGGCCAGATCATGGCGCGCATAGACGACGAATTGCTGGGCACAGACCTGCAATCCGCCAAAGTGAACCTGGAACAGCTGAAAGTGGATAAAGAACGTTACGAGAGCGCTTACAAGACCGGCGGCGTAACGCAGAAACAGATGGACGACACGCGCCTCCAGTACGAGGTAGCGCAAACACGCTACGAAGCCGCATTGCGCCGCATCCGCGACACGCATGTGAAAGCGCCCATTTCCGGCACCATCAACGCCAAATACGTAGAACAGGGCGCCTACCTTTCCGCAGGCACCAAAATGTTCGACATAGTGGACGTTAGCCGCCTGAAGCTGAGAGTGACCGTTCCCGAACAGCAGGTGATCCACCTCAAGCTGGGCGACAAAGTAGAGGTGACCACCAACGTATTCCCCGAAACCAAATATACCGGCAAGATCACCTTCATTGCCGCCAAAGGCGACGCCACGCTGAGTTATCCCGTTGAGATGGAAGTGAGCAACATCGCCGGCAAACCGCTGAGGGCCGGCATGTACGGCACCGCGAACTTCGCCATGCCGGAGCAGGCGCCTGCCATCCTCGTTTCCCGCAATGCATTCGTGGGCGGCGTGAACGGCAACCAGGTGTACGTGATGGAAGGCAATGCCGCCAGGCTTCGCAAAGTGACCGCAGGCCGCATCTTTGGCGACAAAGTGGAGATCCGCGAAGGGCTCGCCGAAGGCGAAACCGTGATCACCAGCGGGCAGATCAACCTGACAGACGGCGCCAAAGTAGTCGTGCAGGGCAAGTAACAGGATCGCTTATTTAAACTTTTTTGACAAATGAAGATTACAGAGATTTCGATAAAGCGGCCTACCGTTGTGATCGTGTTGTTCACGATCCTGACCCTGCTGGGTTTCATCAGCTACAAGGCATTGAACTATGAGCTGCTGCCCAAGTTCAGCTCGCCCATCGTGACCATTGCCACGGTATACCCCGGCGCATCGCCGCAGGAAGTGGAAAGCACCGTCACTAAAAAGATTGAGGACGCCGTGGCTTCCATGGAAAAGATCAAAAAACTGACCTCCCGTTCCTCCGAAAGCCTTTCCATGGTAACGGTGGAACTGAATAACGACGCAGATGTGGACATTGCCCTGCAGGACGCGCAGCGTAAGGTAAACGCCGTTCTGGCGGACCTTCCGGGTGACGCCAAACCGCCCAGCCTCAACAAATTCTCGCTGGACGACCTTCCCATCATGACCCTTTCCGCCACCGCCAAAATGGACGACCGCCAGTTCTACGACCTGGTGGACAAAAAGATCCAGCCGCAGCTTTCCCGCCTGCCGGGCGTTGCGCAGATCACGCTCATCGGCGGCCAGGAAAGAGAGATCAAGATCAATATCGACCCGAAGAAACTGGAAGCGTATAACCTTTCCATTCTCCAGGTGCGCCAGATCATTACCAATGCCAACCTGGACTTCCCGACGGGCAAGGTAAAGACCGTGGACCAGCAGATACTCGTGCGCCTGGCCGGCAAATACAAAAATGTGGACCAGCTCCGCAACCTCGTGCTCACCACCACTCCGACCGGCACACAAGTGCGCCTGGGCGATGTGGCCGACGTGCAAGACAGCCAGAAAGACGCCGAGAAGCTTGCCCGTGTGGACGGTGAAAGCGCCATTGCCATGCAGGTGCAGAAACAGACCGATGCCAACGCCGTGACCGTGAGCGAGGCCATGCAGAAAGCGATCGCGGAGATAGAGAAAGAATACAGCGGCGCCAGCCTGCAGGTCAAGATCGCGAACGACGCATCCGTGTTCACCCTGGAATCCGCGGACTCCGTGATACATGACCTGATCATCGCCATCCTGCTTGTAGCAGCCGTGATGATGCTGTTCCTTCACAGCTTAAGGAACGCCATCTTCGTAATGATCTCCATCCCCGCTTCGCTGATCGCCACCTTCATCGGCATGAAGCTGTTCGGCTTCTCCCTCAACCTGATGAGCCTGCTCGGCCTTTCGCTGGTGGTGGGTATTCTCGTGGATGACGCGATCGTGGTGCTGGAGAACATCTACCGCCATATGGAAATGGGCAAGAACAAAGTGCGGGCGGCTTTCGACGGGGTAAAAGAGATCGGGTTCACCGTAACCTCCATTACGCTTGTGATCGTGGTGGTGTTCCTCCCCATTTCCCTGACGAACGAGCTGGTGAGCAAGATCCTCCGCGAATTCTGCGTAGTGGTGATGATATCCACCATGCTGAGCTTGCTGGCATCCTTTACCATCGTGCCTTTGCTGGCTTCCCGCTTCGGTAAGCTCACGCACCTGACCGGCAAGAATATTTTCGAGAAATTCATACTCTGGTTCGAAAGGCAGCTGGACAAATTCACCGCCTGGATGACCGGCCTGCTGAAATGGGCGCTGGGGCATAAAACCATCACCATCGTAGGTTCTCTCGTGCTGCTGGTCGCTTCTTTCCAGCTCGTGAGCAGGGGCTACATAGGCGGAGAGTTCATCCCCAACGGCGACCGCGGCCAGTTCATCGTAATGCTTGAAATGCCGAAAGACGCCTCGCTGGAACAAACCAACCAGGCCACGCGCAAAGTAGAGCAGATCATGAGCAAGAAAAACGCAGTGACCTCGCTGATCACTACCGTAGGGCAGACGTCCGAGGACGGCTTCGGCGCATCGCAATCCACCGCGTATAAATCCGAGATCACCGTGATGCTGGTAGACCAGCACTTGCGCGAATCTTCAGACATCTTCGCGTCCAAGGTCAAAAAAGAACTGGCCAGCCAGCTGCCCGGCGTGAAAGTGAAAACCACGCCCGTGAGCATCCTGGGTACTGCGCAGCGCGCTCCCGTAGAGCTCGTGGTAATGGGCACCGACCTGGACAGCGTGATGAGCTTCGCAAAAGTAGCGATGGCAGAGCTGAAAAAGGTTGAAGGGTCCAGCGAGGTGAAACTTTCCGTGGAAGAAGGAAACCCCGAGATCAACGTGCAGGTGGACCGTGATAAGATGAGCGCCCTCGGCCTCACGCTCGAAAACGTGGGCGGCACCATGCAAACCGCGTTCAGCGGCACCGCAGACGACTCGAAAGTGAAGTTCCGCCAGGGTGAATACGAATACGACATCAACATCCGGTTCGACGATTTCAACCGTAAAAATATTGACGACGTTTCGCAGATCGATTTCAAAAACGATAAAGGCGAGCTGATCAAACTGAGCCAGTTTGCCACCGTAACCGAAGGTTCTGGCCCCAGCAGGCTCGAGCGCAGGGACAAAAATACTTCCGTGAACGTGCAGAGCCAGGTAATGGGCCGTCCTTCCGGCACCGTTACGCAGGAATTCGGCACCAGGCTGGCCAAATTGCAAAAGCCAACCGGCGTATCTTACAAGTTCGGAGGCGATGCGGAAAACCAGGGCGATTCATTCTCCACGCTGGGTGTGGCGCTGCTCATCTCGATCATCATGGTGTACCTCATCATGGTTGCGTTGTATGACAACTACATTTACCCGCTGGTGGTGATGTTCTCCATCCCGCTGTCTATCATCGGGGCATTGCTGGCGCTGGCGCTGACGAACAATACGCTGAACATCTTCACCATCCTGGGTGTGATCATGCTGATAGGCCTGGTGGCGAAGAACGCGATCATCCTGGTGGACTTTACCAACCAGATGAAAGAAGAGGGCCAGAGCACCTATGATGCGCTGATACATGCGAACAAGGCGCGTCTCCGCCCAATCCTCATGACCACCATTGCGATGGTGATAGGCATGCTGCCGATCGCGCTGGCAACGGGCGGTGTGGCTTCCACCAAGAACGGCCTGGCATGGGTGATCATCGGGGGCCTCATCAGCTCCATGTTCCTCACGCTGATCGTGGTGCCGGTGGTGTATATGGTAGTCGATAAGGTAATGGCGAGGTTCGGCATGAACCGTACTTCGAAGAAACGTTACATCCGCCAGCGGATGGTGGCGCCTACGGTGAACGAGCTGCAGGGCCGCGAAATGGAAGCCGCTTCCATGATGAACTGATAAAATACTTGCATAAGTAATAATAGTTGTTACAAACAGTGTAACAGTTGTAGGTTTAACTAAATGGCCGGGATATTCTTATCCCGGCCTTCTTTTTAGTTATACCTGCGAAGCTGAAATTTACGGCTTCAATATCTTATCGTAGCTGGCGGTGATGCCTTTAATGAGGGAGGAGCTGAAGCCCTGGTGTTCCATTTCGTTCAAGCCGGCAATGGTGCAGCCTTTGGGCGTGGTCACCTTGTCGATTTCCGCCTCGGGGTGGCGGTTGCCTTTGATGAGCAGCTCGGCAGCGCCTTTCACGGTTTGCGCAGCAATGAGGTTGGCCGTAGCAGCGTCGAACCCGATCTCGATACCGCCTTGTATGCTGGCGCGGATAAAGCGGAGCGCATAGGCAATGCCGCAGGCGCCGAGCACGGTGGCCGCGTCCATCAGCTTTTCATCGATGCTGACGGTAACGCCCAGCTGGTCGAACATATCTTTTACAAAAGCCGTTTGCTCTGCTGTTACATTACGGCCGCAAATGCAGGTGATGGATTCCTGGATGGCGATGGCCGTATTGGGCATGGCTCGGAAAATGGGCAGGCCGGGCAGGGTGATCTTTTCAAGATCGTCCAGCAGCACGCCGGTCACCACGCTGATGAGTATCTGTTTTTTTGCATCGAAGCTGGCGCGCAGCTCGCTGAGCACTTCTTTTACGTTGTATGGTTTGAGGGCCACTACCACCACATCGGATTCGCTGATGGCTTTAGCGTTATCAGATTCCACGTGTACGCCTTTTTCGCGCAGGGCGCCCAGGGTGGCGGTGTTGCGCTTGGTAACGGTGATGCTTCCCGGCTTGCTGAATCCACTCTTTAAAAGTCCTTCCGCTATGGCGGAACCCAGGTTTCCGCCGCCTATGATCGCTATTTTCTTGTCTGACATAGTCTACTATTTTGGAAGAGTAAGGTACGGCAAAACGGGGAAGCAAGCAAGGCGGGGTAAAAAAGGCAGTGGCCCGGCACAGGCCGGACCACCGTCAGACAACATCAAAATATGATCATTCCTGAAGATTCAGGCTTTAATCCAGTGTTACATGGCTCCAGTTCTCCCCGCTTTTAATGCGGTAGAGCTGCATTTCGCTGATGGAGAACTGCTCGGCGATCTGCTTCATGGTCTTTTTGCCGGGTTTGTCCAGCAGGCGCTTGATGCTTTTCACCTTGGTCACATTCAGCTTCAGCCCTTTCAGGCGGTGGCGCTGCTGCTCTTTGTAGGCGAGCTTGGCAGGGCTGTTCTGCTGGTGTTTTTCCATTTCCTCCTTGGTTGCCCAGCGGAGGTTGTTCACCTTGTTGTTCTTTTTATTAAAATCGAGATGGATAACGTATTTCTGTGCCCGGCTGGTTTTGGGAGAGAAGAGCCGCGCCACTTCGCGGTGCAGGTACAGGCTCTGGTAGGTGTCCGCAGGCTTGATGTTCAGCACCGTGTAACCTTCAACGGTAGAGCCGTTCAACAATTTCCCGTCTTCTATACTTTCGTGGTAACTGATCACTCTTCCCATGTTGGACACTGCGTATTTTTTCCGCAGGGCAGATTTGTTTTTAATCTGCAAGTCTTTCCAGACTTCATTTTTCAGATTTTTAACCGTGGCCATTGTGAAAGCAGTTTTTTGGTGATTCAATTCGGGGTTAATCCGCGATACCACACGCCAGTTCTCTTTCTGTTTGAATTGCTGTTCCTTCCGAGCCAGCCATTGGGGCCATTGTCCGCTCAAATATATGATCTTTGTACTGTAATGCAACGGCATCCAGGACCGATTCTATCGCTGACGCTGTATTGCAAGTTACTAATTGTGCGCGGAATTCTTTGATATGCGGCAGACCTTTCAGGTAATTGGTATAATGCCTCCGCATTTCGAGTATCCCAACCACGTCTCCCTTCCAGCTGATGGAGTGGCGCAGGTGCTGTTTGCACACTTTTACCCGTTCCTCCACCGTCGGCGGCGGCAGGTGATTGCCGGTTGCCAGGAAGTGTTTGATCTCGTTGAAGATCCATGGGTAGCCAATGGCCGCCCTGCCGATCATCACCCCGTCCACCCCGTATTTTTCCCGGGCGTTCTTCGCCTGTTCAGGGGTGCAGATGTCCCCATTACCGAAAATGGGTATATGTATCCGTGGGTTGTTCTTTACTTTGCCGATCAACGTCCAGTCCGCATGCCCTTTATACATCTGCGTACGGGTGCGGCCGTGGATGGTAAGGGCCTTGATGCCCACATCCTGCAGCCTTTGGGCTACTTCTTCAATATTTTTGGTATCATCGTCCCAGCCGAGGCGGGTTTTGACCGTAACCGGCAGCTTTGTGGCCTTTACCACGGCTTCGGTGAGCTTTACCATCTTGGGTATATCCTAAAGGATGCCGGCGCCGGCGCCTTTGCAGGT
>CBFHAF010000232.1:0-7175 GCA_965653435.1 uncultured Chitinophaga sp. | reverse complement strand
AAATTTGCACAAAAGTTATAAATCAGATTTGTGCAAGTATATAAAAGTAGGTTGATATAAAAAATAGAATCAGTTAAATACTTGATATCCAGCAGGGAACGGCGGCGTATTAATTATAATTATCTCCCATTGGCGGAAAGACAGTAATATTACATGTTAAAATTAAACCATGTTTTGTGCCGGTTGGCATGGAATTGGGGCCTGAATGGCTCCCGGGAATCAAAAATTGTATCATGGACATAGTTATTATAGGAGCAGGGAATGTGGCGCATTGTTTCGGTCACCTGATGAAACTGCACGGGCATCATGTAAAGCAGGTGATCAGCCGGAGCAAGGAGCACGCCCGGGAGCTGGCCGAGCAGCTGCATGCGGACCCGTCCGACGACCTGATGGATATAAATATGGAGGCGGACGTGTACCTGCTGGCCGTTGGAGACGATGTGATCGCCGAGCTGAACGACCAGCTGAGGCTGGGCCGGCGCATCGTGGTGCATACCGCCGGGGCCGTGGCGATGGACGCAATTTCCCGCATCTCCGTGAACACGGGGGTGATGTACCCCCTCCAGAGCATCCGGAAAGAAAGCAAGAACTATCCCGAGATACCTTTGCTGATAGAGGCTGCCAACGACGAAGTGCTGAAGCGCCTGCTTGCCCTCGGGCAGAGCATTAGTGCATCCATTTCCGTGATGAGCTCCCGCGAGCGCCTCCAAATGCACCTGGGCGCCGTTTTCTGCAACAACTTCACCAACCACCTCATCGCCCTGGCCAAGTTCTATTGCGAGCAGGAGGGCAGGAACTTCTCGCTGCTGGCTCCCCTGATCAGGGAAACTTTCCAGCGGCTGGACCGGTACCCGCCCGAAAGCGTGCAAACCGGCCCTGCCATCCGCAACGATGAGCGCACCATGGCCCTGCACCAGACCCTGCTTGCCAACTATCCTTCCATGGAGCAGATCTACCCGCTGCTAAGCGAAAGTATCCACCAGTTCCATAAATGATTGGCGGTGTCGTTAATTACAGATATTTTTGCGCACACCGGCCATAAACCGGCCGGTATGCAGAAACAACAGCCATGAACGTTTTGGAACTATTCACCCGCATCCGCACTTTTGTATTTGATGTGGACGGCGTATTGACGGACGGTACCGTGCAGCTGCTGCCCAACGGGGAGCAGAGCCGAAAAATGAACATCCGCGACGGCTATGCCCTCCAGCTGGCTGTAAAAATGGGCTACCGCGTGGCCGTTATTTCCGGCGGAAGGTCCGAAAGCGTGATCAGCCGCCTCAACGGCCTGGGTATCAAAGACGTTTACACCGGCGTTACCGATAAATCGGACAAACTGGAAGAATACGCAATGATCCACGGCCTGAAGTGGGACGAAGTGCTGTACATGGGGGACGATATACCCGATTACCGCGTGATGCAGCTCACCGGCCTGCCTGCCTGCCCGGCGGACGCCGCGCCGGAGATCAAAAGCATCAGCCGCTACATTTCCCCTGAAAAAGGCGGCAACGGCTGCGTGCGCGATGTGATCGAAAAAGTGCTGAAGCTGAACGGACACTGGGCGCTGGACGAAGGCGTGCCTTCCAGATAATTAATGACCACCTATTTTAACTTATGAGCTTATTCGCGGCGTTTTTCAGAATGGTCAGGTATCCGAACCTGATCTACATTGCGCTCACGCAATTCCTGCTGCAATACTGCGTGGTGGAGCCCCTGCTGCAAAACAGCGGGGCCGTGCCTTCGCTTTCATTCCCGCACTTTCTCATGCTGTGCTTTTCCACCGTGCTGGTGGCCGCCGGCGGCTATATCATCAATGATTATTTCGACATCAATATCGACCTGGTAAACAAGCCGGACAAGATGGTGGTGGACAAGATCATCAACCGGCGGTGGGCCATGGCGTGGCATACCATATTAAATATGACAGGAGTATCCCTGGGGTTCCTGGTGGCTTTCCAGATCGGGCAGTTCTACCTTGGGTTCGTACAGGTGCTCTGCACGCTGCTGCTGTGGTTCTATTCCACCTCGTTCAAGCGGCAGGTGCTTATCGGCAACGTGGTGATCTCTTTGCTGACCGCGCTGAGCGTGGTAGTGGTGGGCTTTTACGAAAAGCAGATCTATGAAAGCTTCGCCGCCATCCTGTCTTACTCAGGCCGCAGGCTGATCCAGATCATCGGCATTTATGCGCTTTTCGCCTTTTTGCTGTCTATGATCCGGGAGATCGTAAAAGACATGGAAGACATGATCGGCGACAGCAAGGACGGCTGCCGCACCCTCCCGATCGTATGGGGCGTAAAACGGGCCAAACGTTTCACCATGATGCTCATCGTCGGGCTGCAGGCGGTGCTGGTAGTGATCATGGTTGCGACCGCCATCAAAGGGTGGTATGCAGCCGTGGCGTATGTGGCCGTTTTCGTGCTGCTGCCGCTGACGCTCAAGGTACAAAGGCCTTTGACCGGCGCCTTCCAGCCGGAACAATACCACCAGATCAGTACCTGGATCAAGATCGTGATGCTTACAGGCATCCTTTCCATGATCTTTTTCAAAATCATGTTATAGTAATGTATACAGGCAAACCCGTTATACTGGCTTCCCAGAGCCCCCGCAGGCGTCAGCTGCTGGAACAGGCCGGCATCCCGTTCCAGGTGAAGGTAAGCGAAGCGGAAGAGACCTTTCCCGAAGGCATGCCCATCCCGGAGGTGCCTGTGCATATCGCACGGCAAAAGGCCTTGGCCGTGAAAGCTTTATATACTGAAAATGAAGTGATCGTAGCCGCGGACACCATCGTGGTGCTGGACGGGCGGATCATCGGCAAACCGGCGGACCGGGAAGACGCCATCCGGATCCTCACAGCCCTCTCCGGCCGCATCCACGAGGTGATCACAGGCGTGGTGATTATGTATAATGGTACGGAGCAGGCTTTCAGCCAGACCACCGAGGTGCATTTCAAACCCCTGGCCGCCGAACAGATCACATATTATGTGGATCATTACCAGCCTTACGATAAAGCCGGAGCTTACGCCATCCAGGAATGGATCGGCGCGGTGGGGATAGACCGTATCGACGGCTGCTTTTACAACGTGATGGGGCTTCCTATCAGCCAGGTGGCGGAACGCTTATCTAGCCTGTAAATTATTATACATTATAGAATTATTGTTTATATTTGCGTGTGTAATGCAATATTGTTGACCGTAACCCATACCTACTACCTGGAGAAACGGAACGTTGCCATTTCAGATTAACCGGAAACTTCAATCCCTTCAGACTATGAAAAAAGCGCTCGTGGGCATTGCGCTCCTGAACCTGTTGTTCGCCTGTTCCCAAAAGGACAAAATAGAAACCGTACCTGAACTGCCGCCGGAAAAATGGGTGGTATCGAGGATAACGGAAGGCAACGATTCGCTGGTCTTCAAATACGATCGTAAAAGTCTTGTGTCCCGCTTTGCCGACTGGTCCGGCAATACAGCGGATTCTTTCGACGTCGTTTATGGCGAAAAGGGCATTTCCGAATTTAAATTCTTCGTGTTCGGCCAGCCGCGCCGTGACCGGACGTTTACCTATACCGGGAACTACCTTGCCGCCGTCAATTATTATAATGTCGGCAACAACGGCGAACTGATTTTGACCGATAAAGACTCACTGGTGTACAGTGCAGGCAAACTGGCTGAATACCATGTCATATCAGGCGGTGTGCGCGGCGGCGTATATAAGCTTGCCTGGCAAGGTGATGATGTGAGCAAGGTGGAGTATTTCTTAGTGAACGGGATCACGGAAATACCCGTGAGCGTCAACACTTATGCGTATATCGATAAGATCGGCTACCAGCATGTATTCCGGGGCAGCTTCCTCCAATATTACGATACACATAACTTCTCTTACCTGAGCGCGCGTGCCGTGGCAAAAGACGAACAAAAAGCCGCGGGCACCGGCGTGCTGATGTATACGGCCACCTATACCGCATCGTATAACGAAAAGGGCGTGCCGGAAGAAGTGGTGATTGTGAAAGAGGATAAGCAGAATGATCAGACACTGACAACGACCCGGAAAATCGAGTATGCAACTGTGAAATAGGGTTGGTAATTTCCAGATACCAGTCCTTAATACACTTACTGATTTTACTTTAAACTCAACGAATACCCATGAAGAAAACTCTATTAAGCCTCATGGCCCTCGCCATGCTTGCAGCATCCTGCTCAGACAACGACAATCCTGCACCTGAACCGAAACCCGGCGAAGTATGGGCCTTTACCGGCTGGGATAATAAATTTTCAGACGAGGACGATTCAAGCTTTATGCGTGTTACATATAATGCGGACAGCACGGTAAAAGAAACGAAAGAATGGGATAAAGGCTCTACAGATACGCTTTTCAGCTACTTCACCTACTTCGAAGGCAAAATGACCCGTTACGAAACAAAAAATGGTGCCAATGCAAAGGAGTTGAATACAAGTTACTTTTACAAAGACGGTAAGCTGGCCCGCATGACCTATCACACCGAAGAGCCCGGCGATGCGGTCAGAAGCTATGATACGCTTATTTACAATACAGCCGGCAAGCTGGTGCAGGTGAACAATATTGTTACTGTTCAGCCCGAGTATAACAACAAAAAATATTTCATTACCTGGAACGGCGAGAATATTTCCAGGGTAGAATTGCATCGCAATAACAACGGTGTTTATTCGCTGACTGAAACGGAAGTGTATACTGCAGATAACACGCCGAACATCGTGAGCAAAATGCTGAAGGATGACTATCTCTTCAAGGTAGACGGCATCAGCTACGAATACTTCTGCGCAAACAACATAACAAAAGTGGAGATGACCGAGACCGGTTCTGACTTCCGCAAAGTACGCACCGCGACGATCACCTATAACGGGAGAGGCCAGGTGGATAAGTTTATCAACAAAAATGAATCGTTCAGCGGTACAACGCTGAACAGCTCTTACACGTCAGACCTGGTGTTCAGGTATACCAAGCAATAATGGGTTAAACAAATACGACAAAAAAAAGGTGGTCAGCATTCCGACCACCTTTTTATTTTGTTACTGCTCAAGTACGAGCAGGTTAACTTCTTTATTTTTCAACCACTCTGCATCTTTCAGCTTTTCCAGGTTGATCGTGCCTACCACGTACCGGCAGTCGGGCGATTCGTATTTCTCCACGATGTTGTAGAACTCCGCGAGGTCTACCTGGTCCGGCGTTTTATAACGCACGTATACTTTCAGCTGCACGTCGTTGGTGAAAGACGGCTGGTTGGATTGTTTGATCTTTTTGTATTCGTAGCGGTAGTTGTACAGCAGCGCGGAAATGTCGCTGAGCACGGCGCTGCCGGTGGCTGTGCCGCCTGCGCCTTTTCCTACGAAAAATTGTTTGTCTGTGAACGCGCTTTCCAGCAGCACGCCGTTGTATTCATTGTACACATCATACAGCAGGTTGTGCTCGCGGATGAGGTGCGGCAGCACGTAGGCGTTCACTGATCCGTTCTGGCGGCGGCAATTGCCGATGAGTTTGATGGTGCAGTTGCGCTGGCGGGCGAACTGGATATCGAAATCGTTCAGGTGGTTGATGCCGAAGTTGAACACGTCCTCCGGTTTTACGAAGGTGCCGAAGGCGTGCAGCAGGAGGATCACGATCTTGAATTTCGGGTCGTAGCCTTCCACGTCGAGCGTGGGGTCGGTTTCGGCGAAGCCAAGGTCCTGTGCCTGGCGCAGTGCGGTTTCGAAGCTGAGGTTCTCTTCGAATATCTTGGTGAGGATATAGTTGGTAGAACCGTTGCAGATGCCTTCCACGGCATTCAGCAGGTCGTTGTCGTAGTACTCCTCCAGGTTGCGGATGATGGGAATGCTGGCGCAGCTGGATGCCTCGTAGAGGAAAGGCACTTTATTGTCTACCTGCAGCTGGTAAAGGGCGGGCAGGTTCTCGGCGATCATTCGTTTGCTGGCGCTTACCACGGCTTTACCGTTTTTCAGCGCGGTGCTTACGATGCGGAATGCGGCTTCCGTGTCGTTGATCAGCTCCACTACCACATCGATGGTGGGATCGTTGAGGATATCGTTCGGGTCAGTCGTGAAATAGCTCATGTCTATCGGACGTGGCTTGTTCGGGTCTTTGATGCAGATTTTTTTGATCCTTGCGTTGATACCTTTGGTGCGGTTCAGCACTTCATAAAGGCCCTGGCCCACACAGCCAAAACCGAAAATGCCGAGATTGATGTTCTTCTTTTCCATAGTTTATTGCAGTACAGTAATTTGTTTGCCGATAGGCTGGTTTAGTTTATCCAATGCTTGTTTCAGGTCGTTGATCAGGTCTTCCGCGTCTTCGATGCCAACGGAAAGGCGGATGCAGGATTCCTGCAGGCCGGCTTTGCGGCGGAATTCCTCAGGAATATTGCGGTGCGTCATGGTCACGGGATGAGCCAGCATGCTTTTCACGCCGCCGAAACTTTCCGCGAGTTTGAACAGCTTGGTCGTGTTCACGATGCGGATGGCGTTTTTGATCTGGTCTTCCTTCAGTGAAAAGCTCACCATGCCGCCATATGATTTTTGTTGTTTGCGTGCGATGTGATGATTTTTATGCGTGGCCAGGCCGGGATAAAAAACTTTATCCACTGCCGGATGGTCCGCCAGCCATGTTGCGATGGCCATGGCGTTGCTGCATTGTTTTTCCAGCCGCAGGCTCAGTGTTTCGATGCCGCGGATGGTAAGCCAGGCTTCGAAAGGGCTGAGGATGCTGCCGGAAATGTTCTGGTTGAACTTCAGCTGGTCCGCCAGGGTTTTGGAATTCACCACTACCAGGCCTGCGATCACGTCGGTATGGCCGGAAAGGTATTTGGAGGCGGAGTGAATAATGATATCTGCCCCGAGCGGGATAGGCTTTTGCAGCAGGGGAGTGCTGAAGGTATTGTCTACCACCAGCAGGATATTATGCTGTTTGGCGATCTTGCTGATGGATTTGATGTCGGAGATCTTCAGCGTGGGATTGGTAGGCGATTCCAGCCAGATGATCTTTGTTTTGTTCGTGATCTTTTCCAGCACTTTGTCCGTATCGCTCATATCCACGAAGTTCACTTTGATGCCGAAACGTTCGAACATGCTGTAGAATATGGAGAAGATGGCGCCGTAGGTTTCTTCCACCGCCAGTGTCTTATACTCGGTCGACATGAGTTTAAGACCGGT
>CBFHAF010000231.1:0-7184 GCA_965653435.1 uncultured Chitinophaga sp. | reverse complement strand
TGTACACCAAAACCCGCAATTATCACTGGAATGTGGTAGGGGATAATTTTCACGAGATGCACCTGTTCTTCGAAGGGCAGTATGGCGAATTGGCAGAGATCATTGACGAAGTTGCAGAGCGCATCCGCATGATCGGGCATTTCAGCACCGGCCGCCTGGTGGACTTCCTGAAGCTCACACACCTGCTGGAGCCGGAATATACCAGCAGCCAGCCCGAGCAGATAAAGAACCTCCTGGACGACCATGAGACCATTATCCGCTTCCTGCGCGAGCTGATCACCGAGTTTGCCGACAAAGAGAAAGACCTTGGCTCCAGCGATTTTGTGACCGGCCTGCTGCGCCAGCACGAAAAAATGGCCTGGATGCTCCGCGCTTATCTCAGTAAATAATCGCCCGGGATACAGGAAAGGCCGGTCCAGCCAAGGACCGGCCTTTTTATAATCGCTTGCCGGAATTGTTAATCCAATCCTTTATAGATAATGATCTCCACCCGCCGGTTGCGCTGCCGGCCCTCCTGCGAGTCGTTCGGCGCCACGGGGTCCGCTTCGCCCAGGCCCGATACATGCCTGATATATTTTTCCAGCCCTTTCCCCTTCAGGTATTCCGCGACCGCCGCCGCACGCATGCGGCTGAGGCTGAGGTTATAGGCTTCCGTGCCCACATTATCCGTATACCCCAGTATCTGCAGCTGGATGGTATCGTTGCGGGGGATGCGCTCCACCAGGCTGTCCAGCGATTTATACAACCTGTTGTTCAGCTCGCTGCTGTTGAAGCGGAAAAGCACATCGGGGATCACCAGCGTATCCGGCGCGGGCGGCGGCGGGGGCGGAACAATGGCAGGCGGCGGTTTCGGGTCGCAGAATTCTATCTCCACGAAATTGTTCTCTTCTTTGCCCGCCTCGGTCGTGGTATCGTAACGGGGCTCCAGGTTGCCCCTGCCATATACCTCCACATCGTCCATCGCGAAGCCGTGGCGGTATGTCAGCACATCTTTCAGCTTCTGGGCCTGCACGGTGGACAGGATCTTGTTGTACTCGGCTGTTCCCGGTTTAAAGGAATAGCCCGTCACGATCACCTTTGTGCCTGCATAAGGATCGTATATCCTGATGATGGAATCAAGCCTGGCGGCGGTTTCCGGGTATTTTGAACGGCCTTTCGGCGTAAAAATGCTTTCGTCCTTAACGACGAGGGTGAGGCAGTGGCGTTTTTCTTTTTTTATTTCAACTTTAGATCTTTCCTCGATACGGAATTTACGCGGCACGGTATGGCGGTGATGCCAGGCGTAAAGCGTGTCTTTCACCGCCTGCGCTTCCGGGCAGAGCGGTTTCCGCTCCAGCGGTTCCAGGCCGATACTGTCTATATACACGTATTCCCTCGAATTATCCCCGCGCCTGGGCTTGTTGAAATTGCCGACAATGATGTGCGTGGCGCCGGCGGGCGCGGTGAACACCTTTTCCATACGGTTGAATATGCCATCTTTTTTTTCGTTTTTAGGCAGCGCATCGCGGCCGGTGAGCACGATGGTAGGAGGAAGCGTGTCCAGCGGAACGGCTGCCAGGCGGTAGATCCAGGTAGTGTCCAGCCGGATGCCGATCTCTACCGTTCCCTGGGTTTCCGAGCCCGCCACTACGGTGATCCTGTATTGCCGCCCGGCCTCCACCGGGCACAGCAGCCTGCTCTGCGCGTAGTTGCACATACCGCGATGCCCGCTGTACATGAGTTTCAGCAGCTGCACCCCTTCCACGGCGGCTGTGGAATACAGGTAATCTATCCGCATATGCTCCGGCGATACGCTTACCCAGGCCGAGGGGTTGCAGGGAGCGTGGTATTCCGTGCAAATATTTACATCTTCAAAACTTGGATTGGCAATAAGATTCTGCGCATTGCCGGTTGCAAACCGGCCAAGAACGGGAATTAAAAATAATATATGCCTGTACGTTAGTTTCATAGAGCGGGAACTCTATCATTATAACAGAAAAACACATTAATTATTATGTACTTATGGCAAGGTAACACAAATGTGCGATAGAAAAGTTTAACCCTTTCGCCCTCTTTTTGTTAATACTACATTCCCTTTGGCGATCGTGCCCGTCACATATTTAAAACAAATAAATAATGGAACAGTTATTTCCCGGGAAAGTGGCATTGGTAACGGGGGCCGGCTCAGGCATCGGTGAGGCCACGGCAAGGCTGTACGCGGCGGAAGGCGCGAAAGTGATCGTATCCGACATAAATGAGAAAGGCGGCAACGGCGTGGTGGAAGCTATCCGGAAGGCCGGCGGGGAAGCGCAGTTCGTGAAATGTGACGTGAGCAGGCCCGCCGAATGCGAACAGCTCGTGAAAGCCACGCTGGAACATTACGGCCGGCTGGACCTTGCCTGCAACAACGCGGGCATCGGCGGGGAGCAGAACCCGATCGCCGATATGAGCGTGGAGGGGTTCGACAAGGTGATCGCCGTGAACCTGGCCAGCGTGTTCTATTGCATGAAATACCAGATCCCCGCTATGCTGCAAAACGGCGGCGGGGCCATCGTGAATATGGCGTCCATTCTCGGGCAGGTGGGCTTTGCCCAATCGGCCGGTTATGTGGCGGCCAAGCACGGAGTAGTGGGCCTCACGAAGAACGCCGGGATCGAGTATTCCGCCCAGGGCATCCGCGTAAATGCGGTAGGGCCGGGTTTTATAGACACTCCCCTGCTGTCGCAGGTGCCCGCCGAGATCAAAGCGGCCCTTGTATCCAAACACCCTATCGGGCGGCTGGGCACTTCGGAAGAAGTAGCGGAGCTGGTGATCTGGCTCAGCTCGCACAAAGCCTCTTTTGTAACAGGCGCTTATTACCCGGTAGACGGGGCCTACCTGGCACCCTGACCGGAATTTGGTCATAATTGGAGAAGGCCCCGGTGTTGTACTGCCGGGGCTTTTTTATGCCCGGAACGGCGTTTGAACGCTTTTACTACGGTGTTAGAACGCTTTTACCCCCTTGTTACTGGCAGTCGAGACCGGGTGAAGATGGGGTAAGCGCCGGGAGAGGACCCGCCTGGAACGGGGCCAGGTCAGCCCCAACGCAACGAATACCGGTCCTTTCCGTAAAACAGGAACAACAACGCCGAAAACAGGATTGCCAGCGGAGGCGTGAGCGCTTCCACCCCGCCCGGGAGGTCCGCCCAGGCAGCTTCCCCCAAATTAAACACCAGCAGCAGCGCCGCATAACGGGTGAAAACACCGGATAACAACAACAGGCCGCAGAGGAATTGCGCATACACTGAAGTAACAGCGCAGGCCAAAGGAAATGGGAAATGCTGCGCGGCGAGAAATTCCCGGAATTCCAGCATACGTTGCCAGCTGAATACATTATCCACCGTTCCGCAGATGAGGCGGAGGCCAATGAAGAGCCGCAGGCCGAAAATCCCTGGTTCGCGCCGTTCATCCAGCCAGTTAAAGAAAGATCGCATACGTGGGCAAAGATTATTGAAGAATTGACGTCTTACCTTAAGATACCCTTTCCGTGAATACAGGCACCGTGTACGTTACCATTTATCCTGCATATCACGCATATGTGTAAATGTTACTGTTGGCAAAAAGCGGGATCGTATTTTTCGGACATCAACCTATACGTTAAGAATAGATGAGTATTAAGCCAAAATGCGGCACATCCTTCCTGTGCCTGCTGGGATGCATGTTTTCATTTTTTACGGCACAGGCGCAGCAGCCCCCCTCCAATAAGGATACGGAAACGGGAGCCATCAGCGGGAAAGTTCTTCAGGCTACCAATAAAGAACCCATTCCATTCGCTTCAGTCGCGTTGCTGAATGAAGATGATTCCTCCATCGTAACCGGCGTTGCAGCCGACGAAAAAGGCGGTTTCCTCCTGAAACCTGTGCCCTATGGCAGCTACCTCGTGAAGATCGGCACGCTGGGATACAATCCCTATTTCGTGAGTGTGAAGCTGAGCGCCGAAAGGACCCAGCGCGAGCTGGGGACCATCCTGCTCGAGACCGGCAGCCGCAACCTGAAGGAAGTGACCGTGGTAGGGCAGAAGCAAATGTACACCATGAACAAGGACAGCATCATTTTCACGCCCGACGAGAACTTCCTGCCCGGCGGCACCGGCATGGAACTGCTGGAATACGTGCCGGGCGTAACCATTGATGCGAATAATAATATCACCATGGAAGGAAAGGACAGGGTGAAATTCTATGTGGACGACAAGCCCATTGCCCTCACCGGCATGGACGCCAACAGTTACCTGAACAACCTGCCCTCCTTCATGATAGAACGCATCGAAGTGCTGAAAGCCCCGCCCGATGCGGTGGAAGCCGAACAGGCGCTCGTTGAGGGCCGGACCAATATCAGGTATATCAACATCATTACCCGCAAAGTACAGTTCCGCGGCTATTCCGCTGCGTTCACCGCGGGGGTGGACAGCCGTCGCAACCTGAACGCCAAAATGCGCTACAACCTCAACCTCGCGCCTTTCCAGGTAACTTATTTCAACAACGGCCAGTATAATTCGGACAGCAGCTATGTGAACCGTACCTACTTCCCGAAAACACCGGGCGGTGACAGCTCTTACCTTTCGCAGAAGAACTTCCGCACTTCCTATAACTTCAATCACAACCTCAACGGCCGCTACGAACTGAAGATCACGGAAAAAGAAAGGCTCCGCGGCTCTGTAACCCTCGGCTGGACCGGCGACGGCAGCGATGCGGAAAATAACAGCGTGAACAGCAATTACGCGCAGAAGCCCACCATGATCAAAAACCAGGAAAGCCGGAACCGCCGCAACGGCTACCGCGCTGTAACCGACTGGTATTATTTCAAGGAATATGAAGAGAACTCCGAGAAGAAACTGGAGGCGGGTTTCAACTTCGTGAAAGGCGGCGGCACCGGTTATGGCAACAACGATTATTTTTACCTGCTTACAGACGATACTTCTTTACAGCGCAACGACCGGAAGAACGGCAACTTCAACCTCCGTTCGAACATCCACTTCCGGCAGCCGCTTTCTGACGGCAAATATTACGATCTCAGCGCCACCGCCGAGCTGAGCAGCGGCATGAACCTCAACAACGCCACCCGCAAGAACGTGAACGATATTGAACTGCTGCCTGCACCGCAGCTTTCCACAGACTACAGCGACTTCAACCAGAACTACGCCGCCAACGTATCCGTCGGGAAACGCAGCCGCAAGCTGGGCTACAACTTCACGGGACGCCTCGGCTATATCGGCAACAAATCGGAGGAGCTGTTTGCAGGCAACCGCTTCAACAACGAAACCTACGAAGTGCGCAGTTCCATGGGCATCAATTACAGCCCCTGGAAAAATCACATGGCCAACTTCCGTTTCAACCCGGGCCTGCAATACTTCAACCAGATGGCCCTGCTGGATTCACTGAGGAGCAGCGTGCCATTCAAATACACGAACTTCTCGCCGGGCTTCAACTTCCAGTACGATTACAAGCAGCAGCAGCTCACGTTCAACTTCAACCGGAACATGGACCGCCCTTCGCCCGAACAGCTGAATCCCTTTGTGAATACGGCGGACAGCTTCAACATACGCACCGGGAATCCCAACCTGCGCCCGTCTTTCACGAAAGACTACCGCCTGGAATACACCGCGCAGATCAAAAGCCACCAGGTGAAAGTGGGCCTCGAAAAGCAGGACGCCAGCGACATCATCAGCCGCTATACGCAGGTGGAGTATATCAACGACAGCACCATCATCAATACCAGCACGTATGTGAACCTTGCCTCCCGCAGCGACAGGAACGCTTATGTAACGCTCAACTCGCATTTCTTCAAGGCATTGGGCAACAACAAAGGTTCGTTCAACATGAACGTGAGCGGCGGTTTGAGGTATTATGAAACTATCACTGACGGCGGAGAAGAAGGGAAAGAAGCGGTGAGTGAGAAATTCGCGCATGTATCCGGCTGGACCTCCAACCTTACCATCTGGGCGGCTTACCGCATCCGCGTGTTCTCCATTTCCGTTAACGGCCGCTACAACGGGCCGCGCTACTATTCACAGGGCAAGCAGGAAGCGCGTTTCAACAGCGGGCTGCGCGGGCAGGTGAACCTTTTCCAGCGCAAGCTGAACGTGGCGTTCACCTGTGAGAACATCTTCGGTTCCAGCGTGCGGAACTTCTACGAGCTGACGAACACTTACGAACAATACTCCAACAACCGGAAGAACGTACGTTTCTTCAGCCTGAACGTTACTTACAATATCCGCAAATTCACGAAGCTGGGCCAGAAAGGCCCGAAAGATTTTGAGAAGGAAGAGCCGCTGTAGTTAAAGCATCATGCGCGATTTCAGCTCAAGGTATTTGTTCACCACGTCTACCGTCAGGTGCTCCGGCGTGGTGAGCAGCGACATGATGCCGTACTGCGCCAGCTCCCGCACGATCTGTTTCTTTTCATGCGCAAACTTCTGCGCGATCACCTGGATGTAGATCTGCTCCACATCCTGCACCTGTTTTTCATTCAGCTTTTTGATCTCCGTATTCTCAAAGAAAACGACGAGCAGCAGGTGGTACTTAGCTATCTGGCGCAGGAAGGGCAACTGCCTTTGCAGGCTGGTGATGGATTCGAAATTGGTAAAGAAGATGAGCAGCGAACGTTGCGAAAGGGATGCGCGCAGGTGCACGCCCAGCCTTTCCACGTCGCTTTCCGTCCAGGCGGTTGTTTGGGCGTAGAGCTGCTCCAGTATTTTGTTCAGCTGCACTTTTTTGCTGCTGGCGGCGAGGATCTCGGTTTGTTTGCCGGTGAAGGTAACGAGGCCGGCTTTGTCGCCCTTGCCGAGGGCCACGTTGCTGAACACGAGGGTGGCGTTGATGGCGTAATCGAGCAGGGTAAGCCCGTCGAAGGGCATTTTCATGGTGCGGCCTTTGTCTATCACACAGTACACCTGCTGGGAGCGTTCTTCCATGAAGTTGTTCACCATCGGCGTGCCGCGGCGGGCAGTGGCTTTCCAGTTGAGGGTGCGCACATCGTCGCCCCGGGTATATTCTTTGATATGGTCAAACTCCATGCTGTGGCCTATCACACGTTTGCGGTGAACGCCCATTTCGCTCAGCTTGTGTTTGATGGAAAATAATTCGTAGTTGCGCAGCTGCATAAAGGAGGGATACACTTTCACCGTTTTTTCCAGCGCTTCCGTATACCGGCGGGTCACCAGGCCGAAG
>CBFHAF010000230.1:0-7195 GCA_965653435.1 uncultured Chitinophaga sp. | reverse complement strand
TGGTCGAGCGCCGGTGAGGTTTCCTGCTGCTCGGGCCCAGGCGCCGTGACTCCTCATGAAGATCCACAAGGCGGAAGGGTTCGAGAACTACAGCGTGTTCTCGCTCTGGGATACCCACCGCGCGCTGCATCCGCTGATGACGATCATCAACCAGCAAAAGACCAACGACTGGATCAACACCTTCCTCGCACAATATAAATACGGCGGCATGCTGCCCGTTTGGGAACTGAGCGGCAACGAAACTTTCTGCATGATCGGTTACCATTCGGTGCCCGTGATCGTAGATGCATACCAGAAAGGCATCCGTGGCTACGATGCGGAATACGCGCTGGAAGCCATGCGCAGCTATGCCGAAGGCGAACGCTTCGGCATGCAGCACTACATCCGCCAGGGTTACCTGAGCATGGACACACAGCCTGAATCCGTTTCCCGCACACTGGAATATTCCTACGACGACTGGTGCATCGCGCAGATGGGCAAAATGCTCGGCGACACCGCGGTGTATAACCGCTACATGAAACGCGCACAGTCTTACAAAAACCTCTACGACGCTTCCACGGGCTTTATGCGCGGCAAGATCGGAGGCCGGTGGATGAGCCCCTTCAACCCCACTGAAGTAAATAACTATTTCACGGAAGCCAACAGCTGGCAATACAGCTTTTACGCCCCGCAGGACGTGAGCGGCCTCATCAGGCTGAACGGCGGCAAAGAAAAGTTCACCGAGAAATTAAACAAATTGTTCACCACCGGGGAAAAGCTGAGCGGCCGCCACCAGTCCGACATTACAGGCCTCATCGGCCAGTATGCGCATGGCAACGAGCCCAGTCATCATATCGCTTACCTGTTCAACTACGTGGGCCGGCCCTGGAAAACGCAGCAGCTGGTGCACCGGATCATGAACACCATGTACCACAATGCGCCCGACGGCCTGAGCGGCAATGAAGACTGCGGGCAAATGAGCGCCTGGTATGTGATGAGCGCCATGGGCATTTACCCTGTTAGGCCCGGCGATGGCCGGTATGCGATCGGCACGCCCGCTTTCGATGAGGTGAACATTCACCTGGAGAACGGGAAAACCTTTACCATCAAGGCGAAGAACCTGAGCGCGAAAAATTTTTATGTAAAGAATGTTAAGGTGTTCCACGAAAGGACTTCCACAACTTCTGCAACCACTACCACACATACTGCTTTTACCACTAATACAAAAACCACTTCCGCCACTACAACCACCGCCGCTTCCATGAACCTCCCGTCGTCATCCGTGCCGCATGAGCTCATCATGAATGGCGGCGTAATGGAGTTTGATATGACGGACGCACCTACGCAAACATGGGCCAACGCTGAAGGTTCGCCCGTGAGCGAGATCAGGGAAGACCTGATCGTTGCAGTTCCTTACGTGGCGGCGCCGTCCGACAGGTTCAAACATTCCACGCAGGTTTCGCTGAAAGCAGTGGAACCGGGAACCGTGATCTATTACACGCTGGATGGTTCAGAGCCCGACGCAAGATCTACCCGTTACACACAACCTTTCAATATCAGCAAAACCGCCACGCTGAAAGCGGTGGGCTTCAAGAACGGGCAATACAGCCATACTGTATCCACGCCCTTCTACCTTATCCCAACAGACAAGACCATCAAAGTGCTGTCGAAGATCCACCCGCAGTTTGATGCAGGAGGGCCGGATGCTTTGATAGACAATATCCGCGGGCAGGAGGATTTCAGGCTGGGCGCGTGGCAGAGCCACTACCCCGGCAACCTCGAGGCTATCGTTGACCTGAAAGCGCCGCTTGCCCTGCATAAGCTGGGGCTGGGCGTATTGCAGGACCTTGGCTCGTGGATCTGGTACCCCACGCAGGTGGAATTCTTCACTTCCAACGACGGCAGGAACTTTACCTCCGCCGGCGTGGTAAAAAACACCTTCTCCGACCGCGAGTACGGCAGCTTCACCCAGGTGCTGAGCCTGCCGGTGAACCTGAAGGCCCGCTACATAAAAGTAGTGGCAACCAGCCACGGGATCATCCCCGACTGGCATCCGGGCAAAGGCGAGCCTTGTCACATTTTTGCGGATGAAATCATTATAGAATAGTATTTTCCGGAAGCTAACATCATCAAACCATGATCATAAAAAGATTGTTCAATCTTGCAGCCGGCTGTGCCATACTTGGCATTGCCGCCTGCTCTGGCGGCGGTTCCGCCTCCACGGCGCCCAAGGCAAAGGTTAGCATTATCCCGCTGCCAGCGCGCCTGTCGGAAACGCCCGATTCTTTTTTGCTTGATAAACAAACCGTGCTGGTGGCTGCTTCCGAGGCTGATAAACAGGCTGCCGCCCTCTTCAACGATTATTTCAAAAGCATCAGCGGTTTTGCATTAAAAGTGCAGGACAGCGCGGCGCGCAACATGATCGTGTTCGCCAGCATGCCCGCCGCCGAAAAAGGATTGCCCGAAACTTACCGCCTCAAAGTAGAAAAAGACCAGGTGACCATCCAGGGCGATGACGCCGCCGGCACATTCTACGGCATGCAAACCCTCATCCAGCTGCTGCCCGTGCAGCAGGCTTCCAGCTACTGGATCGCGGGTGTGGATATATTCGACCAGCCCCGTTTCTCCTACCGCGGCCTGCACCTGGATGTAGGGCGTCACTTTTTCCCGGTGGATTTCATCAAAAAATACATCGACCTCATGGCGATGCATAAAATGAATACCTTCCACTGGCACCTCACCGAAGACCAGGGCTGGCGCATCGAGATCAAAAAATACCCGCGCCTGCAGGAAGTGGCTTCCCGCAGGAAAGAGACCATGGAAGGGCATTACGACGATCAGAAATTCGACGGCAAGCCCTATGGCGGTTTTTATACCCAGGAACAGATCAAGGACGTGGTGGCTTATGCACAGGCCCGCCATGTAACCGTGATACCTGAAATAGAACTGCCCGGCCACTCGCTTGCCGCGCTTACCGCTTATCCGCGCCTGGGCTGCACCGGCGGGCCATACCAGGTAGGCACCAAATGGGGCGTGTACGACGATGTGTACTGCGCCGGCAACGATTCCGTGTTCACCTTCCTGCAAGACGTGCTGGATGAAGTGATGATCCTCTTCCCCGGCAAATACATTCACATCGGCGGCGACGAAAGCCCGAAAGTGCGCTGGGAGAAATGCCCCAAATGCCAGGCCCGCATGAAGAACGAAGGGCTGAAAGACGAGCATGCGCTGCAAAGCTGGTTCATCCGGCGTATTGAAAAATACCTCAACGAAAAAGGCCGCCAGATCATCGGCTGGGACGAGATCCTTGAAGGCGGGCTTGCCCCCAACGCCACCGTAATGAGCTGGCGCGGCACCGAAGGCGGTATCGCTGCCGCCAAACAGCACCACGACGTGATCATGACGCCCGGCGGTTATGTATACCTCGATCATTACCAAAGCCAGGGCAAGAACGAGCCCGTTGCCATCGGCGGGTTTACGCCCGTGAGCAAAGTATATGCCTACGAGCCCGTTCCGGAAGGGCTGAGCCCTGAAGAGGCCCGCTACATCAAAGGCGCGCAGGGCAACGTTTGGACGGAATACATGAAGAACTCAGAGCATGTGGAATACATGGTATACCCCCGCGCCATCGCGCTGGCGGAAGTGCTCTGGACGCCGAAAGAAAAAAAGAACTACGACGATTTCCTGGAAAGGCTGAAAACAGACCTTCCCCGCCTCGAGAAGAAAGGCGTGAATTACGCCAAACATGTATTTGAAGTGCGCGGCGTTGTGGAAAGCGACGGCAAAGGCGGCGTGCAGGTGAAGCTGGACAGCAAGCTGGACGGCGGAAAGATCACCTGCACGACGGACAGTACCGCCCCTACGGCGCAATCCGCCGCTTACACCGGGCCCGTTCCCGTTACAAAGACCGGCGTGGTAAGGGCGGCAGTGTTCCAGGGCGACCGCCTGTATGGCAATGAATTCCAGCAGGCATTCGTGATGCATAAGGCCGCGGGTAAAACCGTTACCCTCGCCAGGCCGCCGCATCAGAACTACAATCCCGGCAGCCCGTTTGCGCTGGTGAACGGTATTGAAGGCGTGAAAGAGTTCAACGACAACCAATGGACCGGCTACAGCGGCGGCACGATGGAAGCAGTGATAGACCTCGGCGATTCCACGGAGATCAGCGTGCTGGGGCTGAATACCCTGGGCAATAAGGACCAGTGGATCTATCCGCCGAAGCAGGTTACCTTCTACGTTTCGAAAGACGGTAAACACTATACCGAAGCAGGCCAGCGGAAAGAAATAGACGGCAAAGGCATCATCAGGGTGCGGGAAAGGCTGAAGGAAACGGTAAAGGCCCGGTATGTGAAAGTAGTAGCGCAGTCTGAGGGCAAGATCCCTGAAGGAGCGCCGGGGGCGGGCAACCCGGCCTGGCTGTTCGTGGACGAGCTGATTGTTCAATAAACTCATCATCCGTAAATAAAAAAGCCGTCCCGCTGAAAGGGACGGCTTTTTTTATGCAGAAAACCGGTGCTCGAAAACACCGGTGCCTTTAAAAATTGTGTGCTATTCGTGATTGATTTTTATTTGGCGACCCAAAGCGTCCACTTTGCGTCGAACTTATACCATTCGCCTTTGGGCCCCTTCCATTTCCATTCCGGCACTTCGGAGAAGTTCTTGCCCCCGTCGCTGGTCCACCACAGCTTGCCTTCCCCTATCTTCAGCTGGCGGCCTTCTTTGTCCAGCCACATGCCGTCGCTCACCTCCATCCATTCTTTCCCGTCGCCGCTCACCCAGAGGCGGGCGTTCTTATCCAGCTTGAACCAGTTCACCTTATTGTCTACCAGCGCCAGTCAGACGCCGTTCCTGGCTTTGGCCCAGCTTGGTTCCTGGTTGCCGTACCGGGGTTGATCATGGGTTTGTATGGCCTTTATATCCGTTGCCAGCAGCAGGCCGGCAGCCGTAAAGGCCAGAATCAGCTTTTTCATCAGGATGGTTTTGCGTAACAGGTGCATTATAAATACGGATACCACAGGTATTTGGATTTGCAGGGGAATGGCCCAAATTATTAAATTTTAATAGCATATTAGTATATAGGAGCCTTTAAAATTGTTAATCGTAAATTTTTCCTAACAATCGCTGTATTTTATTTAATTTTCGGGCTCGTTTTTAAAATCGCATTTAAAAAACTTGAACAATGACCATCAATCACCAGGAAATTGAACTGATAGACAGTTTCGAACAGATTTCCGTGGACATCCATCCTACAGCCAAAGACGGTTCCAAAGCCGTGGCGCAGGAAATTGCTACTCTGATCCGCGAAAAACAGGCTGCCAAAGAACCAGCCGTACTTGGCCTTGCTACCGGCTCCACACCCAAATACCTTTATGCAGAACTGGTGCGTCTCCATAAAGAAGAAGGCCTGAGTTTTAAGAACGTAGTCACCTTTAACCTCGACGAGTATTACCCTATTGAACCGGATGCGCTGCAAAGCTATAACCGTTTCATGAAGGAACATTTGTTCAGCCATGTGGACATTCCCGAAGGGAACTACCATGTACCGGACGGCACCGTGCCGAAAGAGCAGATCAAAGCATACGCGGCGGCTTACGAGCGCAAGATCGAAGAGGCCGGCGGTATAGACATCCAGATCCTCGGCATCGGCAACAACGGCCACATCGGCTTCAACGAGCCCGGCTCCAACGTGAACTCCCACACACGCCTGGTAACGCTGGATAATTCCACCCGCCTGGCCAACGCCTACGAGTTCTCCAACATGAGCCAGGTGCCCCGCCTCGCGGTAACCATGGGCATCGGCACCATTATGAAGGCTAAAAAGGTCATCCTCCTTGCCTGGGGCTCCCACAAGGCCAAGATCGTATGCCGTTCGGTGGAAGGCCACAGCACAGACCAGGTGCCCGCTTCCCTGCTGCAACAGCACCCTAACTGCAAATTCACGATAGACGAGCAGGCGGCCGCCGAGCTCACCCGCAATAAAGAACCCTGGCTGACAGGTGATTGCGAATGGACGCCCAAGCTCACCCGCAAAGCGGTGACCAACCTGGCGCTGAAGCTCGACAAGCCCATCCTGATGCTCACGGACAAGGATTACAACAACAACGGCCTGAACGACCTGATCGTGCAATATGGCTCCGCATACGAGCTGAACATCCGCGAGTTCAACGCCATCCGCGATACCATTACCGGCTGGCCCGGCGGCAAACCCGGCGCACAGCTGCCCAACCATCCCGAACGTTCACAACCCGAACGCAAAAGGGCGCTGATCTTCTCCCCCCACCCCGATGACGATATCATCTCCATGGGCGGCACCTTCATCCGCCTCCACGAACAGGGCCACGACGTGCATGTAGCGTACCAGACCTCCGGCAACATCGCCGTTACGGACGAGTTCCTGCTGCGCTTTATCGACTTTGCCGTGGGCTTCGAAGGGATGTTTGGCATAGACAGGAGCAAAAGCTCACAGATCCTGGAAGACGCGAAAGCATTCATCCAGATCAAAAAACCAAGCCAGAAGGATACCGCCGAGATTCGCGCCATTAAAGGCCTGATACGCCGTTGCGAAGCCAAGGCAACCTGCCGTTACGTTGGCATCGGCGACGAAAATGCGCATTTCCAGAACCTGCCTTTCTATGAAACCGGCCTGGTGGAAAAGAAACCGATGGGCCCAGAGGACGTGCAGCTCACCGTGGACCTGCTCCGCCAGCTGAAGCCCCAGCAGATCTACTGCGCAGGCGACCTCGCTGACCCGCATGGCACCCACAAGGTATGCCTCGACGTGATCTTTGCCGCGCTGGATATCGTGAAAGACGAAGAATGGGCGAAAGATTGCTGGGTATGGCTTTACAAAGGCGCATGGCAGGAATGGGACATCCACGAAATCGAAATGGCCGTGCCCATGAGCCCCGACCAGGTAATGCAGAAACGCCTCGGCATTTTCATCCACCAGAGCCAGAAAGACGTGGTTCCCTTCCAGGGTACCGACGCGCGCGAGTTCTGGCAGCGTGCCGAAGAAAGGAATGCCAACACCGCGGACCTGTACGACCGCCTCGGTCTCCAGAAATACGCCGCCATGGAAGCATTCGTGCGTTATCACTTCAGATAATCAGTCCACTTTAGAGATATGTTTGAGCAAGCCCGGGCCACAGCCCGGGCTTTTTGTATTGATACTATTTTAACTGCCCTTATCTCCTGTTATCCTCCGTCTCTCCTCCGT
>CBFHAF010000229.1:0-7205 GCA_965653435.1 uncultured Chitinophaga sp. | reverse complement strand
CGTGCCGCTCGCCATGCCGCTGGCCGTGCTGCTGTCTTCCATCATGACCTTCGGCAACCTCGGGGAGAGTTTCGAGCTGGTAGCCATCAAATCTGCCGGCATTTCGCTGCTCCGCTTCATCAGGCCGCTGTTCATCCTTTCCGCCGTTATCGGCACCGGCGCTTTCCTGTTCGCCAACTACGTGATACCCGTTGCCAACCTGCGAGCCAAGTCGCTGCTGTACGACATCACACAGTCCAAACCCGCCTTCAACATCAAGCAGGGCGTGTTTTACAACGATATTCCCGGCTATTCCATCAAAGTGGCCAAAAAAGACCCGGACAACAAGACCATCCACCAGGTGATGATCTATGACCGCTCTCCCTCCGGCGGCAACAGCGGCGACGAGCGGCTGATACTTGCCGAAAAAGGCACCATGGAGCTCACGCCCGACAAGCGCTACCTCAACTTCACCCTCGAAAACGGCTGGCGCTTCGAAGAAAGGGGCGGCAACCGCGGCTCCAACAGCAACAACGAGCTGATCCGTCTCGGCTTCAAAACATATAAAAAACCTTTCGACCTGAAAGTGCTCGCGTTCGACCGCCTGCCGCTGGACGCCTTCGCTTCCAACCAGCAGATGCTGAACGTCCGCCAGCTGGACGAGGGCCTCGATTCCCTCCGCCGCATCGATTCTTCGTATATCCGTACCGTTCATGCCTACGTAACCACCCGTTATCCTTTCTACAAATGGAAAGATACCGGCTGGCTGGCTTCCGCCCCGCCGCTGAAAACGGACAACTTCTACGGAATAATCCCCGAAAGATCGCGGCGCCTGGTGCTGGAACGCGTGGAATCCAACCTCCGCGAAACAGAGACCTCGCTCACCGTCAGCGCAAAAGATTATACAGACAACAGGAGCAAGATCGCGCTCTTCAAAGTGGAATGGCAGCGTAAATTCTCCCTCGCCGCGGCCTGCATCGTGATGTTCCTGATCGGCGCGCCGCTGGGCTCCATTATCCGGAAAGGCGGCCTGGGTACCCCGCTCGTATTTGCCGTGATATTCTTCGTGATATTCAACATATTCTTCATGACGGGCGAAAAGATGGCGCGGAAAGACGTAATGACGTCCTGGAGCGGCATGTGGCTTGCCAACATCGTCCTTTTACCGATCGCCGGCTTCCTGGTGTACAAAGCAATGAACGATTCGAACCTGTTCAACAAAGAAGCCTATTACAGAGCATTTCAGACAATCAAGAAATACATTCAGCGGCGGCGCAGCCAGCATGAGATAAGCGCTTAGCCGTTACTGACCACATTGCGGACCTACAACTATTACTATGTTCTACACCCTGGTAACACTGGTGCAGAAGAACCGTTATTTTTTTATTCCATTCCTGCTATGGATGATCTTTGGCGGTATACTGCTATCCCTGTGCTCTAAAGAAGAATTATTCCTCGCGGTCAACGGCCTGCACAACCCCGTCTCCGACGTTCTTGCCACCATCGCCACCTACCTCGGCGACGGGCAGACCTATGCCGTTATCCTGCTCATCCTGCTGATCAGGCGCCAATGGCGCCCTTTCCTGATCAGCGCTTCCATCCTTGCTCTGGTGACGTTTTTGGTTTGCACCGCGAAAAATGTATTCGACGAGCCACGCCCTATCACCTACTTTGCCGACATCTCCTTACTGCATACCGTGGCCTGGATGCCGCCTCATGCATGGAACAGCTTTCCTTCCGGCCATACTTCCACCGCCTTCGGGCTGTGCTGCTTCCTGGCCATCTGGTGGGAGAAAAAAGAGATGGGCCTGCTGCTTTTCGCGCTGGGCCTGGCCGCGGCGCATTCGCGGATGTACCTTTGCCAGCATTTTTTCGAGGATGTGTATACCGGCAGCATGATCGGCACATTCAGCGGTATTTTCATCTACGGACTGTTTGAGCTTAGAAAGACGGGCACGCCGGGTACTACATGCCCCCGCGGGACCGTTATTACACCGTCTGCAGGCGTTGCCTGAAACAGCCGGTTCATTATTCAATTTCTTACGAACCAAACGCTTATCTGCCCGGCACGCAGTGAAGCAACAAACCGTACATCCTGATGAAATATCTGTTGATAGCTCTTGCAGCCGCCCTGTTGTTCATTCCATTCCTCGGCGCCGTTCACCTTTTCGACTGGGACGAGATCAATTTCGCGGAAGCCGCGAGGGAGATGATCGTGACCGGCAATTATTCCCAGGTGCAGATAGACTTCTCCCCTTTCTGGGAAAAGCCGCCGCTGTTCATCTGGTTCCAGGCGCTGAGCATGAAGCTCTTTGGCGTCAATGATTTCGCCGCACGTTTCCCCAATGCCATTATCGGCATCGCCACGCTGCTCACCTTTTATCATATCGGGAAAAAACAGGTGGACGAAAAGTTCGGCCTGTGGTGGGCCCTGGTGTATGCAGGCAGCTGGCTGCCGCATTTTTATTTCAAATCCGGCATCATCGATCCCGCCTTTAACTATTTTATATTCCTCGCCATTTATTTCGCATACCGTGTCGGTTATGCCGAAAAAGCCTTCCGCATGGCGGCTTGCAGCGGCATCTTCCTGGGCCTGGCGGTGCTTACGAAAGGGCCGGCGGCCATTCTCATTTCCGGCCTCACGCTCGTGGTGTACTGGGTGTACAGCAAGTTCCGCATCCACCTCCGCTGGACGCACCTGCTTACCATCGCCGGCTGTGCAATAGTGACCACCCTGCTGTGGTTCGGCTACGAGATCGCCAGCCATGGCATGTGGTTCGTGGAAGAGTTCGTGAAATACCAGTGGCGCCTGTTCTCCACGCCCGACGCGGGGCACGACCAGCCGTTCTTTTACCACCCGCTGGTGCTGCTGATCGGCTGTTTCCCGGCAAGCCTGTTCCTGTTCAGTTACTTCACCACCGCGCGCACAAGGTCTATTTACCTGTCGCAGCCAGCAGAGGGCAAAGACCTGCGGGTATGGATGTGGGTATTGTTCTGGGTGGTGCTGATCCTGTTCAGCATCGTGAAAACCAAGATCGTGCATTACTCCTCCCTTTGTTATTTTCCCCTCAGCTACCTGGCTGCCCTGCAGGTGTACCGCTTGCTCGAAGGCAAGTTCACCCTCAAGGCCTGGAACATTTCCCTGATCCTGATGATCGGCCTCGTACTGGGGCTGGCCATAGGCCTGCTGCCGCTGGTGGGCATTTACAGGCAGGAGCTGATCCCGCATATCGGCGACCGCTTTGCCAGGGCCAACCTCCGGGCAGACATTCCTTTCAGCTTCGGCGAAATGGCCTATGGCCTTATATATATGGTATTGGTGACCGTGAGCTGCGTGCTGCTGTTCCGTAAAAAGATGCAGCAGGGCCTCCTGTGCCTTTTCATCAGCAGCATAATAATGATACAGGTCACCGTGCTGCATTTCGTACCGAAGGTGGAAGGCTTCAGCCAGCGCGCGGCCATTGAATATTATGAATCCTTTATCGGGAAGGACGTGTATGTGAAGCCGCTGAGCTATCACAGCTATGCACACCTTTATTATACCAGGAAACAGCCCAGTACGAACAAAGCGTATTACACGGATAAACAAAGCCGCGAAAAATGGCTGCTGGAAGGAGATATAGATAAACCCGCCTATTTTATCTGCCGCATTACCGATGCAGAGCCCTGGCGGCAGCACCCCAACCTGGAAGTGACGGGAGAGAAGAACGGGTTCGTGTTCTTCAAAAGAAAGTGAGCTTATTGGTTGAGCCGGAAAAGCCCGCTATAGCGCGAAAGGCCCGTCATTGCGAGGAGCAGCGGAGCCAAAGAGGGCGGGGCGACGAAGCAATCCCTTTCCCTGAATTGAAGTATCCCAATACAATACCGGAGATTGCTTCGTCGCGTTTTCTATTGCATACCCCCTGCCGCTCCTCGCAATGACGAGTTTTCATTATTTCTTCAGTGCTTCCGTATACAGCTCATTCACCGTATTCCAGTTCACCACTTTCCAGAAAGCTGCAATGTAGTCCGGGCGTTTGTTCTGGTGTTTGAGGTAATAGGCATGCTCCCATACGTCGAGGCCGAGGATGGGGGTGCCGGGTTCTTTGGCCAGGTTGGTCATAAGCGGGTTGTCCTGGTTGGGTGTGGATGTGATGGCCAGCTTGCCGCCTTTCTGCACGATGAGCCATGCCCATCCGCTGCCGAAAACGCCTTTTGCGGCGTCTGCGAATTTGGCCTGGAAGGCCTCCTGCGAACCGAAAGCGCTGTTGATGGCCTGCTGGAGCTCCGCAGAGGGAGATGACTGCCCCGGGGCCAGCAGCGTCCAGAAGAGGCTGTGGTTGTAGTGGCCGCCGGCATTGTTGCGCACGGCTGCGTCAGCGGCGGTTACCTTGCCGAAGATATCCCCCAGGCTAAGGCCGGCGAAAGCGCCTTCTTTTACCGCGTTGTTCAGATTGGTAACGTAGGTAGCATGATGTTTCCCGTGATGGATCTCCATGGTGAGCTTGTCGATATCAGGTTCCAGGGCATCCGTGGCGTATGGCAGCGGCGGCAGCACGAAGGGGGGCTTGAGGGCGAGGAGACTTTTATTGTCTGCCGGCGCTTCGGCGGCCCAGGTGGCAGAGGGGTTTGCAAGAGCGGCAATCCCTGCCATACCGGCCAGTTTTATGAATTCTCTTTTATTCATATGAAAATATTAATGTTACAAATCTATAATTTAACAGAACAAACGGAAGCAAATTTTACACCAATGTAAAGGTGTATGAAAGGAAAACTGACGTAATATTATCGTTATTTTTGCTAACTGTTTAAAATAAAGTAGGAGATTATAGTTTAATTTGAAATTAATTGCTATTTTACTTTTATATTCATGTGTTGTTGTAGTAGTATTTTAATCATTTTCGAAAGATGAAGCTATTTATCCCTGGAATAAGGCTTTACCCTTCTCCGGACCGGATTTTGCCGGAGGGCAACCTGTACTTCCTTGACCGGCGGCAGCCGGCACTCGTCCATCCCCCGCAAATGTTGAATGTAGTTCTTGATTTTTCTTCAGTTCATTATTTATAATTATAACCGCTTTTCCTGCAAGGGGGAAGTTTTGACACAGATATTTACATAACCCGGGCCGAAAGGTCCGGAAGCCAGTTGTATTTTAGACAGTTATTCTAATATTCACTATTGCTTGTTTATAAGCCCGGGAGGAGACGTGAGTTTGAGATCACCTTTCCGGCAGCGAAAAGATTTGGTGAATGATCCTTATACTTTGAAGTAAAAAATAACCTAACGAAGCTAGAAGGAGCACCAGGCAAAAGCAGAATTGATCACCAGTTAAATGAGAGTGGAGGCAGCATGACAATCCAGGAACGAATACAGCAGACACAACAGCATGAGCGCTTAACCTATTCGCCAGTATTTTTTGAGCCCGTCCGGAAAGAGGAAAAGGAGGCCCTGCTGCGTTTACTGCGGGACAATCCGCAGATCAGCGTATATGACGAGCTTCACAGCCAGCTGAAGGAGCTTGTTAAGATCAGCCATCCTGCCCGCAGCCTCAGCGCAGTGGAAACAACCGAAGCGATCGAGGCGCATCTGAAAGGGGTTCAGCTGGAAGATTATGGCGTTTGGGTATATTATCCCTGGTCCGGCAAGGTCGTACACCTGCTGGGCAGGGAAGAGTTCATTGCACTGCGTACGTCCCGCAACATGCATAAGATCACCGCCGAAGAAAGGGATCTGCTGGCGCAGAAGAAGATCGGCGTCATAGGCCTGAGCGTGGGGCAGACCATTGCGCTCACACTGGCCATGGAAAGGGTATGCGGCGAGCTGAGGCTGGCGGATTTCGACGCCGTGGAGCTTACCAATATGAACCGCCTGCGCACGGATGTTTCCAGCCTGGGAATGCCTAAAGTGATCGTGGCCGCCCGCGAAATTGCCCAAATGGATCCTTTTCTCACCGTGAAATGTTATACAGAAGGCGCTACCGAAAATAACCTGGACAGCTTCCTGACCGAAGGCGGCAAGCTGGACATACTCGTGGAAGAATGCGACGGCATAGACGTGAAGATACTCAGCCGCCGGAAAGCCAAAGCCTTGCAGATACCCGTGGTGATGGACACTAACGACCGCGGGATGCTGGATATTGAGCGGTACGACCTGGACCCGGATTACCCGATGCTCCACGGCCTTATTCCGAAGATAGACGACCTCGGTTCGCTCCGCAACCTAAGCAACGAGGAAAAAGTGCCCATCCTGGGCCCGATGGCGGGCTTCGCCGATATGAGCCAGCGGATGAAATATTCCGTGGGGCAGATCGGCAAAACGATTACGACCTGGCCGCAGCTGGCGTCATCCGTGATGCTTGGAGGTGCAATGGTAACTGATACATGCAGGCGCATACTGCTGGATCAGCTGAGAGTCTCAGGCCGGTATTATGTGGATTTTGATCAACTTATTCAATAATGCCCCTGTAAATAAAAGAAGCAACCAATGAGCGCACCGATTAACGTAAGGGCTTTTTTCGCACCGGATGATCCGGAAGCGGCTATGCGGTTTTACGAAGGCCACAGTAAATTGTTGCAGATATACTTTGGTATTACAAAGATCACGTCCGGTAACGTGGACTGGATCAACCATAGAAATACCGTAGTAGTGATCGTGGAAGACGATACCGGCACCAAGACCTACGGCGGGGCGCGTGTGCAGATGGCAGACGGGGTGCTGCCGCTGCCTATCGAAACGGCGATCGGGAAATACGATCCCAAAATATATTCAGACGTGAAGATCGGCAGCGCGGAGATCTGCGGCCTGTGGAACTCGAAGGAGGTGGCCGGCATGGGCATCGGGAGCCTCATCCTCAGCAGGGTGTGCGTAGCGCTTATGACCCAGCTGCCGGTGGACAATGTGCACGTGCTCTGCGCCCCCGTTACCACCCGCGGGGCCAAACGGGTGGGCGCCGTGATAGATACCTCCCTCGGCAACGAAGGCGTGTTCTATTATCCGAAAGACGACCTTGTGGCTACCGCCATGATCATCAGGGACATTCATGAAGTGTCCAGCGCCGACCCAGGCGAAAGGGAACTGATCCGGAACCTGCGCAGCAACCCTAACCAGGTAAGAACTGAAACAGGGCCCAAAGGAACTTTTGAAGTAAATTACCTGCTCGGCCTGCCGCAAATGGTACAATAATCTGTTATGTTTGCATAATACAATCCCGTTTTGAGATGCCTATACGTTTTTTTGTTCTGTTTTTC
>CBFHAF010000228.1:0-7214 GCA_965653435.1 uncultured Chitinophaga sp. | reverse complement strand
ACATTATCTTCAGCCTCGATTTTTACAGGCAGCTGCGGGCCCTGCTTTACCTGCACTTCCACCGGGCCTTCGATGGTCAGCTCGTCGAACCGCTCCACCTGCCTTTCTTCGGTAACTACGCGGCCCGAGCCGTAAATGTTCTCCCGGGCGCAGCCGGTGAGGATCATGCCGAATATCACGAGCATGAGGAGTATAAGGCCTACGCTGAGGCCGCTGTAAGTGAAAATCGTTTCTTTTTTAACCGTCATCTTCATATAGAAAGGTTTTAGGGGTAAGCCACAATGCTGAGCTTCCCTAACATGACGGTAAAAGAAAAGGGCACCCCTAGAAAGCTTTAAAAAAAGCCCCGGAGGTGCCCTGTTATGGGAAATATGGAAAGCCCTGGGATTGAAAATCAATGAAATGCTTCAAAACAATAAGCCGGCCTCTGAGCGTCTCAGAGACCGGCTTGATTAACCCCTATGAAAACCAACTATTGCGCTAATTTGATTTCACCGAGATCAGTGGCTTTGCCGTCTTCAACTTTCACGTCGGTGATAGTTGCGTCTTTGAACGGCTCTTTAGCGTCAACGATTACGGTGTAAGTACCTGCTTTGGCAGCAGCGAAGGAGAATGCACCATCGGCAATGGCTGCTTTCAGCGTGTCAGTGCCGGATACAGCCCAGGCTTCTGTTGCACCGTCGGCGGGTACTACTTTACCGGAGATAGAGCCATCAAATCCTTTGAAGGCGAATGCGCCGAAAGCTACGGCCGCAACTGCTAACAGGCTTAATTTTGCTTTTTTCATAGCATACAATTTTTAAAAGGTTTAAATAATAAAGAATGGTTCAAGTAGTGATGTTCTCGATAGTAAATAGATTTTGAAATGATTAAAACCCTTGTCGTTTCTCAGAATTTTACAATTACCATGCCATAACCGCCAGATAAGATCATTTAACATTTCTTTAAAGAACCTTTAACGGCGAGGGTTTCAGAAGATTACTTAAATAAGTAGTTTTCGTATACCCGTGCATGTTATATAAGGTAAAACCTTACCGGCAGAAGGTTTGAGGCAATATGCAAAGATGGAGGTGTAAGACTTTTTCTCACGGCGTTAGTAGCAACAAATATGTTGCCAAAGAAACAGCAGTAAGGCCTTGGAGAGACCTCTATTCCTCTGCCGTAGTGCGTTACAGGAAATTTTAAGAAAAGTCTACCAGGTTTGTGTACTTTTGCGGGATGGAGAGGGGAGGAACTTTACGGCTGATTCCCTAATTTTACAGACTTATATATAATAATCATAAAGAAAAGATCAATGTCCAATAAAACGATACAGCAATTAGAGGATGTAGTGATAAAATTCGCGGGAGACAGCGGCGACGGGATGCAGCTTACCGGTACCCAGTTCTCCAACAACACCGCCCTGATCGGCAACGACCTGAGCACTTTCCCTGACTTCCCGGCCGAGATCCGCGCCCCGCAAGGCACTTTACCCGGCGTATCCGGCTTCCAGCTTCATTTTTCCTCCAACCGCATATTCACCCCCGGCGATGCCTGCGACGTGCTCGTGGCCATGAACGCCGCCGCCCTCAAGGCTAACCTGAAAGGTCTGAAAAAAGGCGGCATCATCATCGCCAATACAGACGGCTTCGATTCCAAGAACCTCCGCCTGGCCAATTACCCGGACGGCGTGACCCCCCTGGAAGACGGCTCTCTCGTTGATTTTCAGCTTCATACGATGGATGTGACCAAGATGACCCGCGAGGCCCTCAAGGAAACCAGCCTGGGTATGAAGGAAAAGGACCGTGCCAAGAACATGTTCGTGCTCGGCTTCCTGTACTGGCTCTACGACCGTGATATGCAGAGCACCGTGAACTTCCTGACCGAGAAATTCGGCAAAAAGCCCGAAATCCTGGACTCCAACCTCAAGGTGCTCCAGGCCGGCTATAACTTTGCAGACACCGTAGAAGCCTTCTCCACCCGCTATAAAGTGGAAAAGGCCCGCATGGAGCCCGGCACCTACCGCAGCATTACGGGCAACACAGCCCTGGCCTACGGCCTGATCGCGGCTTCCCAGAAGGCGGACCTGCCCATTTTCCTCGGTACTTACCCTATTACCCCGGCTTCAGACATCCTGCATGAGCTGAGCCGCTATAAGAATTTCGGCGTGCGTACTTTCCAGGCGGAAGACGAGATCGCCGGCATCACCTCCGCTATTGGCGCCTCTTACGGCGGCCACATGGGCGTAACGACCACTTCCGGCCCCGGTATGGCGCTGAAAGGGGAAGCCATGGGCCTGGCCGTGATGCTGGAGATCCCGCTGCTGATCATAGACATCCAGCGCGGCGGGCCTTCCACCGGTTTGCCCACCAAAACGGAACAATCCGATCTTTTACAGGCATATTACGGCCGCAACGGGGAATGCCCGATGCCGATCGTATCCGCATCCACGCCTTCAGACTGCTTCGACGGCATTTTTGAAGCTTTCCGTATCGCTGTGAGGCACATGACCCCGGTTATTTTCCTTAGCGACGGCTACATTGCCAACGGCGCCGAGCCCTGGAAATTCCCGAAAAGCGACGACCTGCCGGCCATAGAAGTGAAGTTCAAAAAAGCGCTGGACGAAGGGGAGGAGCAATACCTGCCTTACCAGCGCGACGAGAACCTGGTGCGCCCCTGGGCCATACCCGGCACTCCCGGCCTGGAACACAGGATCGGCGGGCTCGAAAAGCAGAATATCACCGGTAACGTGAGCTATGATCCCGAGAACCACCAGCTGATGGTGAAGATCCGCCAGGAAAAGGTGGACCGGATCGCGGACCATATTCCTTTACAGAAAATAGAGATCGGGCCGGACAAAGGGAAAGTGCTGGTACTGGGCTGGGGCTCCACCTTCGGGGCCATCAAAAGCGCGGTGCTGGAACTGCTGGCGGAAGGCCACCAGGTTGCCCACGCACACCTGCGCCACCTCCGCCCCTTCCCGAAAAACCTGGCCGAGATACTGCACAGCTACGACCATGTGCTGATCCCTGAGATCAACAATGGCCAATTAATAAAGATCATCCGGGACGAGTTCCTCATCCCCGCCCAGGGTTATAACAAGATAATGGGCGTGCCGATCACGAAAGGTGAGCTGGTGGCGAAGATCCGTGAATTACTGTAAATTCTCCGGGAGTAGCAATTAGCAGTTGCGCACACAGGTCCGCAGCTGGTAATTGCTATTTTCGTATATTGCTGTACGTAATCGTTTTTGAACCGTATGCCATGCACGCTCAAAACATATGGCCTGAAAGGAATCCCGCTGGTGTTCCTTTTCGGGATACTGCCTATGCTGACTGCCTTCCAGGCTTCCGCGCAGGTTTCAAAATATGAGATACGTTTTGGCAACAGCGTTGTGGGCCAGCTGGATGTAAAGCAGGAAACGGCCGGAAATACCCGCAAGATCTCCATCCGCAGCCGTGTGCAGTCCAAATTGTTCGCCCGCATGGAAACGGACATCCTCTCCGAATATCATCACAACATCCTCAGCAGCGCAACGATGAAGCGCCTCAGCACAAACCAGGAAACCATCACCCAGAAAACGGAGAAGGGGTATGCCGTGCATTTCAAGGACAATAAAGAGAAACGGGATAAAAAAAAGCAGCTCCCCGACCTGCAGATCACTTTCTGTGTGAGCGACCTCTATTTTACCGAGCCCCGCGACATCAAAAAAGTATACTCCGAAACGCAGGGCATCCTCCTGGACCTGCAGCAGTTGCCTGATAAAACATACGCCCTGGTGATGCCCGAAGGGAAGAGGAATATCTACCGTTATCAAAAAGGCCGCCTGGTGGAAGTGGAGATCAACCATCAGTTAGGCAAGGCCTGGTTCAGGCTGATCGACTATAAATAACCGCAACATTCCGCCCGGTATCTTGTTTAATGCATATACACCTGTCTGAAACGCCGCCTGAGCGCACGCCTGCTGATTAAATGTACCCGCTTATGATGGTGCTATTGTTTCTGATATTGACTTTTGCCATGTTGTTCGCCCGCAAGGGAAACTACACTTTCGCGGTGGGCGGCTTCTTCCTGCTGCTCATACTTTCCGTATGCTGGCTCATCTACCATATGTCTGACGCCATAAACATCAACTTATGAAGAGGAATGGTATCATGCGGAACATCAATGCCATCGGGGCATTTGGATTAGGTGCGGTGGTTACCGGGGCTTATATTTTCCAGTTCGTGCTGCACGAACTCCCCTGCCCCTTATGCCTGCTGCAACGTATCGGCATGCTGGGCGCGGCTTTTGGCCTGCTGTTGAATGTGCGTTTCGGCCTGAGGCCGCCGCATTATGCATTGGCGATCCTCAGCGCCTTATTCGGCGCCGCCGCCTCCGCCAGGCAGGTATTATTGCACATCGTGCCGGCCGCGGGCCAGCCTGCGGGTTTCGGAACACCGCTTTTCGGGCTCCATATGTACACCTGGGCCTTGTTCATCTTTCTTTTCACCATCGTTACGGTCGCCTGCCTGATGCTGTACAACCGCCAGTTCCGCGACAGCCGTGTGCTGCCGCTTACGGGCTTCCAGCAGTTCGTCTTCTGGTTCATCATCGTGCTGGCCGCTGCCAACGTGCTCACAACACTCCTCCAATGCGGCATAATGCCCTGCCCGGACAATCCCGTGGAGTATAAATTACTGTAAACCAGTGCCTCGCATTGCATTTCGGGTTGCCGCCACGCCACTGCAGGCCGGCTGAAAGACGCGGGCAAAAAAAGACCGGCGTGCTGCGCCGGTCTTTTTTTATTGAGCGATCAGATCACTTTTTCGACGATCTGCCCTGTTTTCTTGTCTTTCAGGATCAGTTTCTGGCTGCCGAAGTGGGTCATTTCTTCTTTAATGAGGTAGTATTGGTCGTTGTAGCTGGTGAGGGTTTTTTCTTTTTCCACGCCTTCTTTTCCACGCCATACTTCCAGTTTCACAGGCTCCCACTGCTTGGAGGCGGCGGAGCGGTAAGCCGCATCCAGCACCGCGTTCACAACATAGCCGTCGTAGAACGTTTCCTGCGGCGCACGGCCCGCTTCTACGGCGTTGAACATATCGGCGAACATGTGGTTGTAGCCCAGCTCGTTCAGCTCATCCCCTACGGGAAACAGCCAGCCGGTATTGCTTTCCGCCTTTTCGGCCACATAGTCCGCGCCTTTGCCGGTGGTGAACATTTCAAAACCGGTGCGCAGGAAACTGTTCAGCCATATGGTGCCTTCGGAGCCCATCACTTCGTCCCGCAGGTCGAGCCCGCCGCGGAAGGTCCAGCTTACTTCGAACTGCCCGATGGCGCCGTTCTCATATTTCACCAGGCCGATGGCATGGTCTTCCGCATCAATGGGTTTCACCTGGGTATCTGCCCAGCACATTACTTCAACAGGCCTGATGTCTTTACCAATGAAGCTGCGCGCGATCTGTACGCAGTGGCAGCCGAGATCGAGTATGCAACCGCCGCCGGCCTGCTCTTTGTCCCAGAACCATTCGCTGTGGGGCCCGGGGTGCGTTTCGCGCGATTTGGCCCAGAGAATGCGGCCCAGTGCCCCGCTTTTCACGGAAGCAAGGGCTTTCAGGAACTTGGGTGTATATACGAGGTCTTCCAGGTAACCGTTGAAGATGCCGGCTTTTTCCACGGCGTCCATCATCCTTTTGGCCTCCTCGGCGTTGCGGCCCAGGGGCTTGGTGCACATCACGGCTTTTTTTGCCTTGCAGCAGGCCAGTACAGCCGCTTCGTGCAGGTTATTGGGCAGGGAAATGCATACCATATCCACGTCGGGATGGTTGATGGCTTCTTCCATATCGGTCGTCCAGTGATCGCACCGGTAATCTTCCGCGAACTTCTTCGCACTTTCTTCCCGGCGGGAGTAAATGCTCACGATCTTGTCCTTGCTGCGTTGCCCCTGAAGTGAATCAGCATAGAAGCGCCCGATAAAGCCGGAGCCCAGCATTGCAATTTTAGCCATAATAATTAGGTGTTTTTATATGTTTCAGACTGGTTTTTTATCCCTGAAAGCAACGATGAAATATATCAGCACCGCCGCGGCAATGTACACCGGCACCAGCCAGATGGCCTGCCAGTCGCGCACTTTGTTGATAGTATAGAAATCCGCCACCATGCCGCTGAACCAGTTGCCGATCACCATGCCCAGCCCGTAGGTGGCGAAGGTGAACAGCCCCTGCGCGGCGCTTTTGATCTTATCTCCCGCCCTGCTTTCCGTATACATGTAGCCGGTAACGAAAAAGAAATCGTAGCAGATGCCGTGGAGGATGATGCCGCCGTAGAGCATCCAGAGGCCGGAGCCGCTGTCGCCGTACGAGAACAGGATATAACGCAGCACCCAGGCGATCATGCCCAGGATCAGCATCTTTTTCACCCCGAGCCTTTTCAGCAAAATGGGAATGGCCAGGATGAACAGGGCTTCCGACAGCTGGCCCAGGATCATTTTCCCGGCTGCGTTTTCCATGCCCGCTTCGTTCAGGAAGAGGTTGGCGAAGCTGTAATAAAAGCTAAGCGGGATGCAGATCAGCACGGCGGCTATAAAGAATACGAGGTAAGAGCGGTTCTTGAACAGCACGAAAGCTTCCGCACCAATGGCGCTGCCGGCGGATGCGGCGCTTCCCTGAGGCGGCGTATCGGGCAGGGTGAAGCAGAACAGGCCCATGATAAGGCTTGCCGCGGCCGCGATGTAAAAGATATTCGCGGTCTTTTCAATGCCCAGGCTGCCGATCAGCAGGCCTCCCACGATCCATCCTACGGTGCCGAGCATACGAACGGCGGGGAACTCTTTCGCGGGGTCCTGCATTTGCCGGAAGGCCACGCTGTTGCTCAGCGCAATGGTAGGCATGTACAGCAGGGAATAGATCAGGATGAAGGTGATGAAAAGAAGGTTGGAGCTGGTAAGCGTGGACAGGAAAAGGAAGGCTGCGCCTGCCAGGTGCAGGGCGCCCATGATCTTTTGCGCGGAAAAATAACGGTCTGCGATCCTGCCCACAAAAAAGGGCGATATCATGGTGGCTACTGCCAGTGCGCCGTAGGCATACGTGATCTGTTTGCCGGAGGAGCCCAGGTTGGCGACCATATAGCTGTTCATGGATACATACCATGCACACCAGATGAAGTACTGGAGGAACATCATGAAGGATAGCTGGAAGCGGGTGCTGTTATTCACGTGTGGAGGGTTTAGGTTTTTCAAGATAATGAAAAACCTTTCA